>JACCSM010000040.1 GCA_013698525.1 Rubrobacteraceae bacterium | reverse complement strand
GGGCGGCTTCGCTCTTTGCCATGCCACGCCTGGACACCGCCCCCACGATCTTATCTCTGAGGTCCCGCGAGTATGCGTTCATCCGCCCATGATGCCTGTGGGTCAATTATCCTGCAACCCGCTGTAGGACAACTCGACGGTCAAGCGGAAAACTTCGCGCCTCATCTACTCATACGCAACGACACTGACGGGGCGGACATGAGTTTGCAGACCGGCGCGCTGTGCTGGGTCGAGGTACTGTACAGCAACGGTCTGAACGCCAGGATCAGCCTCGACGGCAAGGTCTGGGAGATCGAGGACATCAGCATAGAAGACATGCTTGGACTCGTGAGAAAAGCGCAGAAGCTGATACCAGGTCAAGTCACGAAGTAGAGTTCGCGGTCTGACCCGGCTCTCCCCCTTCGCCATCCTGGGTGACGTCCATTATGGTGATCCACTCTTCCCGCAGGGCCTTCCTGGTGGCCTCGCTCCGCGAACCAACCTCCATCTTCTTGTACACGTCCGAAAGGTGACGACCGACGGTGCCCTCGGCGAGGTGCAGGCGAGCGGCTATCTGGTGGTTGGAGAGGCCGCGAGCGGCGAGGAGCAGGACCTCCAACTGGCGGGCGGTGAGCACGTCCCCGGAACCCTCTTCCGCCTCAGCAAGCGCATCCAGAGGCATCCCCACGACCACGTTCTGCGCGAGCGGGTCGAAGACCGCCGCGCGCACCGCTCTGATGAGATGCCTGGAGGAGGTACTCTTCAGCACGTAGGCGCTGGCCCCAAGCTTCAGCAACTCGCGCATCATGCGCGGATCCTCGAACATCGTCACGATAACGACCTTCGGCGCCGGGGAGACTCCACGCATTCGCCTCAGAGATTCCCGCGCCTTCTCGAAAGGCATCTGCACCTGCATGATCACCACGTCAGGCTTCTTCTGCTGGGCCAGAACGACGGCTTCCTCGCCGTTGGCCGTCTCTCCGACCACCTCCAGGCCCCCATACGTGTCGAGCAGCCGGGCCAGCCCCTCCCTGAACATGGTGTGATCGTCCGCCAAAAGCACTCTTGTCAGCGGAGTTTCCATCATTGCCCGCGAAGAGATATTGGCCCCGGATTCCCCGAAGTTTTTGATCTTTTTCGCTGCAAACTGCTTGTTTCCCTCACTCTTGCGAGTACGTCCAGCCTTGCAAGCGCACCATTCTACACACTGCTATGTGCTCCGTCCCACATAATATTACACAATTCGGTTCCGCTGCGGGGATCCGGTCATTCCAGCAAGGGCCGCATGGATTATAAGATGACTTGGCGCATCCGTAGCGGTGCGCGAGGGGAGAGTGAAACACACGGGATGCCCCTCCCCCAGTGACCACTCTGCCTGACTTTTGCATTACATCTTCGCAGAGAGTTTTGCGGAAGCACGAGAGATAAGGGGATTGAGGGCGACTCCAAGCTTGCCCGTCGCGTACTGGCTGCTATGGTGTCCAAGAAGGACCACGCCGGAAGAATTGCTCCTCATGCCTGCATGGTCTCATCCTACCGCCGGGTTCGTGGATAAACTCACAGAAGGAGCGCCGCCCCCAAACGCATGACACGAACGTAGAATCCGGGGCGGGCTGGGAACGGACCACGGATCGGACCACTCCTCACGACAGTCGGCTGCTCGATCAACCGTCTCTCTGGCGTGCCAATGCCCTCGTGGAGCGCCGGAAATTAGTCCGGGCGGCGTCTCAGACGCAGCTACACCTTTCGGGCCATTTTCGTTCCGTACGGGGCGATAAGCCGTTACCTCGGAGCCCGGATGGGTAAAGGAAACTCACACCAGGAATTCGTACGTCTGCCCGTTGGCGGGCGTCCACGCTCGCAAAGGCCGGTATGACAGCGGATGCGGATGCGAGTGGGTCTCTACTCGGAAGGAGAACGCATGAAAGCGGTTGTACACCAGGAACCGCACAAGGCCACCGTCGAGCAAATGCCGGACCCGAAGATGGAGGCATAGAGGCGCCGACGGATGACATCATTCGCATTACCGCCTCCAACATCCGCGGCTCTGACCTGCACATGTACGAGGGCCGCACCCCCGCCTAGCCTGGCTTCATCTTCGGCCACGAGAACATGGGCATCGTCGAGGAAGTCGGCCCAGAAAGGAGCGCCACGAGGCTCGATGCGGAAGCCAGTCGTGATCGGGTGGGGACGCCAGGACAGGGTGTGTTCCCCCGGTCAAT
>JACCSM010000639.1 GCA_013698525.1 Rubrobacteraceae bacterium | reverse complement strand
ACCTCCCGAACGCCGGAGGACTCGGCGTCAGCTACGCCGTGCTTGTGCTCGCCATAGCCGCGGCGGAGATCGCGGTCGGGCTCGCCATAGTCCTTGCCGTGTTCCGCTCGCGGCGGACCGTGAACGTCGACGAAGTAACCTCGATGAGGGGCTAGAGGGGAACCCTTGCAGACCGTAGGCCAACAGCTGATCATCACGGCCATACCGACGCTCCCCGCGCTGGTCTTCCTCGTGCTGGTCCTCACCGGACGCCTCCTCAAGGAGAACGCCCAGTACGTCGCCATACTCGGGGTGACTATCTCGCTCGTCTTCTCGGTCTTCGCCCTCTTGTTCGTCGCCGGCATCGTCCCCGGCGGCGGGGTGCCCATAGAGTTCTCGGTCAACTGGATAGACCTGAACCAGGGCGGTTCGTTCCCGATGGGGGTGTACATCGACGGCCTGGCCGCGGTGATGCTCGTCGTCGTTAGCTTCGTGAGCCTCATGATCCAGCTATACTCGGGCGCGTTTATGGAGGGCGACAAACGCTTCGCCTGGTTCTACGCTGTGCTCAACCTTTTCACGGCCTCGATGCTCGGGCTCGTGCTCGCGCCGAACTTCATCCAACTCTATGTCTTCTGGGAGCTCGTCGGCCTGTGCTCATACCTCCTCGTCGGACACTGGTTCGAGAAGCCTTCGGCCCGCGACGCCGCTGTAAAGGCGTTTGTCGTCACCCGTATCGGGGACGCCGCGCTGTTCGTCGGGATCATCATCTTCTGGGCGACGACCGGCTCTACGGCCTTCACGGACGTCTCGGAGGCCGCGCAGGCCGGGTTTGTCGGCGGCTCTCTGTTAACCACGGCCGTCATACTCGTCTTCGTCGGCGCCGTCGGCAAGAGCGCGCAGTTCCCTTTGCACGTGTGGCTCCCCGACGCAATGGAGGGCCCTACGCCTGTGAGCGCCCTGATCCACGCCGCCACTATGGTCGCGGCTGGCGTCTACCTCGTGGCGCGCACCTACGACATCTTCGTCCAGAGCCCCACGGCCATGCTCGTCGTCGCCTACATCGGCGGCTTTACGGCGCTGATGGCCGCGACCATGGCGCTGGTCAAGAAGGACATAAAGCGTGTGATCGCCTACTCCACCGTCTCGCAGCTCGGGTACATGATGCTGGGCCTCGGGCTCGGTTCCTACACGGCCGGCATCTTCCACCTCTACAACCACGCCTTCTTCAAGGCCCTCCTGTTCCTGTGTGCCGGCAGCATTATCTACGCGATGGACTCCTACAACCTATTCGAGATGGGGGGACTGAGGCGCAGGATGCCGATCACGTTCTGGGCCATGGTCATAGCGGGCATCTCGCTCTCGGGGATCTTCCCCTTCGCAGGCTTCTGGTCCAAAGACGCGATCGTCGCCTCGGCCTACGAGGAGCACTACTACTTGCTCTTCGGCATGGCGCTGCTGACCGTATTCCTCACAGCCTTCTACATCTTCCGCGCCATCTTCCTCGCCTTTACCGGCGAGCCGCGCACCGAGCCGGCCAGGGAGGCCACAGAGTCGCCAGGAATCATGACGGGGCCGATGCTGATCCTGGCCTTCCTCGCCATCGTGAGCGGCTGGGTCGGGATACCGGAGGGATTCGGCCTTCCCGTAAGGGACTATTTCAGCGCGTTCGTGCGGCCGAGCGAGTTCGCCGCGGCGACGCTTGGCCTCGAAGCGCACGCCTTCAGCTTCGCGCTCGGCGGGATCTCGGTTGCCGCCGCCCTCCTCGGGATAGGGCTCGCCTACGCGCTCTACGTGGCGAGGCCGGAGTGGGCTGGGGCCCTCGCCGCCAGGCTCTCGTGGCTCCACACGTTCCTGGACAAAGGATGGTACTTCGACGAACTCTACGGCGCGACCGTCGTGAGGTTCGCGATGTGGCTCGGAATGGCGACCCGAGGGTTCGACCGTAACGTCATCGGCGGTCTCGTTGGCGGGGTCGGACGTGGGACGCTCGGGACGGGCGGGCTGCTGCAGAAGCTCCAGAGCGGCGGGGTCCAGGCCTACGCGCTGTTTATCCTGCTAAGCGTCCTGATCATCGGGGTCATAGTAGGGGCGCAGTACGCGGTGATGGTCATCGGTCTGATCGCCCTGATAACGATCACCGCCTTTGCCGTAGGGGCCCGACTGTGATAACGACACTTACTATCTTCATCCCTCTGCTCGGCGCCATCCTGGTGATGCTCCTGCCCGACGAGGAGCGTCTGTTGCGCTACGCAGCCCTCGGGGTTGCGGCCATACCTTTGCTCCTCTCGGTCTACGTCTATTTCGCCTTCGGGGACGATCTTGGCGTGGCCGCGCTCTCCCAGGACGTAACCTGGATATGGTCTTTGAACATAGGCTACCGCGTCGGCCTGGGCGGTCTCGGGTTCGGGATGTTCTTCCTCTCGACGTTCCTCACGGTAATAGCGATTCTGGCTTCATGGGACGTGCACCGAAACCTCAAGCAGTACTTCGCCGCGATCTTCGTCGCCGAGGTAGGGATGCTCGGGGTCTTCGCGGCGCAGGACCTGATCCTGTTCTACGTCTTCTTCGAGCTTACGCTGATCCCCATGTATTTGCTCGTCGGCGTCTGGGGGGATGAGAACAGGCGTCCTGCTGCGATCAAGTTCTTCATCTACACGTTCCTCGGCTCGACGGTGATGCTGGCCGGATTCCTGGCTTTCGGTATCCTTGCGGATACCTACGCTATGGACGCCCTCGGCGGCGGTGGCGGCCTCTCGCGAACGGCCCAGGTCGCCGTGGCGGCCCCGATCCTCTTCGGATTGCTAGTAAAAGTGCCGGCCGTGCCGCTGCACAGCTGGCTTCTCGACGTGTACGTTTCGAGCCCGACTTCGACCAACGTGTTGCTCTCCGGGGTTCTGCCGAAGCTAGGGACCTACGGCTTGATAAGTGTAGCCATCCCCCTTCTACCCCAGGGCGTCGAGCCTTTCCTACCTTACGTCGCAGCTTTCGGGGTGATCAACATAGTCTACGGGGCGTTCGTGGCTTTCTTGCAGCCCGACCTCAAGGCGCTCGTCGCCTACTCCTCCATAGGAACGCTTGGCTTTATCCTGCTCGGCGCCGCCTCGGGGAACGCTGTCGGCCTCAACGGGGCCGTCTTCCAGCAGGTCTCACACGGACTCTACTCCGCCCTCCTTTTCATCCTCGTAGGTGTTATTGCGGCCCGCACGGGGACTCGCCGCATCGAGGCCCTCGGCGGGCTGGCAGCCAGGATGCCGTGGGCCGGAGGGCTGCTGGCCCTTGGTGCCCTCGCCGCGATGGGGTTACCGGGGCTCGCCGTCTTCGTCTCCGAGTTCATGAGCATCATGGGCGTGTACGCGACATTCCCGGTGCAGGGAGTACTCGCGGCGCTGGGGATCATACTCTCGGCGATGTACCTGCTTTACATGCTGGCGCGTGTGATCTTCGGCCCCATAGAGCGTCCCGCCTACGAGGAGGTCGGGGACGCAGGGCCGGCCGAGATGGCTTCCGTCGTGCCGCTGGCAGTGTTGCTCGTCGTGCTCGGCATCTTCCCGGCCCTGCTTATGAATATCCAGCGCCCGGCCGTGGATGCCGTACTGAGCGTGATAGGGGGTAGCTAGAGACTATGACAGGACAGGCATTCATCGCGCTCTTGCCCGAGCTGATCTCTACGGGGTTCCTGATCCTGGTCCTCATGGTAGGCGTGTATAGCGATAGCAACGCAGGGATCGCAGCCAGCCTGGCCGCCATTGGGACGCTGGCCGTGTTCGCGAGCGCCGCCGTTCTGCTGGCTAGCGGCTTCTCGGGAAGCTTCTTCGGCGACGGCTTCGTGGTCGACGGCTTCGCACTTTACTTCAAGCTGATAGTCGCAGGGTCGGCCTTCTTCGCCGTGCTCGCAGCAGCCCGCTGGTCGGGCCAGACCGGCGACGCCCCCGAGTACATGACGCTCATCCTCTCCGTCGTGCTCGGTTCGACGCTCCTCGTCTCCATGCGGGACCTCTTCGGCATCTTCCTCGCGATCGAGCTGGCGACGATACCTTCCTACGCGATGGTCGCCTTCGACAGGAGCCGCCGCGAGAGCGCTGAGGGCGGGATGAAGTACCTGATCACCGGCGTCATCGCCTCCTCCGTACTGCTCTACGGCATCGTTTTGATCTACGGCGTCTCAGGCTCTGCGATGCTCTCGGACGTTGCGGACACGTTCACGGGCACCCTCACCCCCGTCGCCGTCCTCGGACTCGTGCTCATGATCTCGGGCTTCGCCTTCAAGCTCTCGGCGGCGCCCTTCCATTTCTGGACCCCGGACGCCTACCAGGGTGCCCCTACGAGCGCGGCCGCCTTCCTCTCGGTAGGCCCGAAAGCTGCGACGTTCGCGGTCCTCCTGCGGATCCTGCTCGAAGGCATGCCAGGGGCCGCGCCGACCTGGACTGCCGTGATGGCCTTCCTGGCGATCATAACGATGTTCGTTGGTAACCTCTCTGCCCTCAGACAGCGCAACGTCAGGCGGATGCTCGCGTACAGTTCGGTAGCCCACTCTGGGTACATCCTGGCCGCCTTCGCGGCGCTCCAGGGAGGCGGGGTCGCGTTCGCCGTGCAGGCGGTCCTGATCTACACGGCCGCCTACGCCGTTATGAACATGGGCGCCTTCCTCGTCATAGACCTCGTAGGCGAGGACGCAAAGAGCTACAACGGGCTCGTCAGGACGAACCCAGGCGTGGCGGCGAGCATGGCCCTGTTCATGGCCGCGCTCGTCGGGATACCCCCGCTCTCGGGATTCTTCGGGAAGCTCTGGATCATCATCGCAGGGGCCTCGACGGGCTCTATCCTCGTCTACATCGTCGTCGGCGCGCTCGTCGTCAACACCGTGCTCTCAGTCCCTTACTACTTCGGCATCATCAGGAACATGATCCTCGAGGAGCCGACAACGGATACGGTCACGTCTAAAGGAAGCGGCGCCGTCAGGTTCTCCGTCTACGTGCTGGCCGTCCTTGCCACCCTGTTCGGCCTGCTCATCATCCCACTTTCCGCGCTGGTCGGAGCCTCGGGCCTGGCGTGAGGAACAGAGTTCTTTCCCTGACCTTCCCGCAGGGGAACATAGATCGCCCGCTTCGTATTGGTCTGAGATCCGTGCCTGGTGTAAGCTAGGTTCATGCAAGCTGTCGTACTGGTTGGTGGTCAGGGAACCCGGCTGCGGCCTGTCACCTACGACATTCCAAAGTCGCTGGTGCCGCTCCGCAACCGTCCCTTTATGGGGTACATGCTGGACTTTCTGCGCAGTGCCGGCCTCGATGGCGCTGTGCTCTCTTTAGGGTACCTGCCAGACCCGATCCAGGCCTACCTCTGCGACAAGCAGGACCTGGGTGGTTTCTCCGTGGATTACGCCGTCGAGAATCAAGCCCTCGGGACGGCCGGCGGCATCAAGAACGCCGAGAAATACCTCGATGGCGACACGCTGGTCGTCGTCAACGGCGATGTGCTCACGGGTATGGACCTCGCCAGGACGATAGAGGTGCACAGAGCCTCGGACGCCTTGGCCACGATAGTCCTGACGAGCGTAGAGGACCCGACGGCGTACGGCCTCGTCGAGGTCGACCACGAGATGCTGGTGCACCGCTTTATCGAGAAGCCGGCCGCCGACGAGGTGACGACGAACCTGGTCAACGCTGGCGTCTACGTGCTCGAGCCCGAGGTCCTCAGTATGATCCCGCCCGACCGCGAGGTCTCCATCGAGCGTGAGGTCTTCCCCGAGCTCCAGGAGAGCGGCAGGCTCAGGGCACACATCACAAGCTCTTACTGGCGGGATATAGGGACGCCGCGCAGCTACCTGGCAGCCTCCCACGACGTCCTCTCCGGCGCCGTCGGCGCGCGTGAGGGTTTCGAGTACCTGGACGTCGACCCCTCAGTCGAGCTCGGCAAGAACGTCAGGCTCTTGCCTCCAGTCTCGATAGCCGAAGGGTGCACGATCTCGGCCCTCGCCACCATAGGCGGGCGTTCCTCTCTGGGAAAGGGCAGCGTAGTAGGGGAGGGGGCCGTGGTCGAGGGGAGCATCCTCCTCGACGGCGCCGAGGTAGAGGCTGGCGCTATCGTGCGTGGTTCTGTCATAGGTCCGCGTGCCAGGGTCGGTAACAACTCCATCGTGCGTGGCCTCTCAGTGCTCGGCGCCGGCTGCGTGATCGGCGAGGGGAACGTCCTCGACCAGGGTATCCGCGTGAACCCCGGCGTCGTAGTCTCGCCCCGGAGCTTGAGGTTTTGACCTCCCCAACCGACAACTAAGAGGCACGGCCAGCGGTCCTCTGAGGAGCTCCTGGTGTACGAACCGTATCTCAGTGCCCTTGCCGACCTCTTCTATCCCGAACGCTGCGTCGGCTGTGAGCGGCGGGCGAGCGACGTACTCTGCCGCACTTGCTTCGAGGCGCTCCCCGGCGTTGGCAGCCCCGTCTGCAGGCGTTGCGGACTGCCGACCGCCTTCGCGACGTTCGTGTGCGAGGGGTGTAAGAACGTCGACTTCGGTTTCGAGAGCGCGAAGGCACCCCTGAAGTACGAGGGCGTAGGCAAGAAGATAGTCCACGCCCTAAAGTACCGCGGCTACAAACGAGTGGTCGAGAGGTTGGCCACGCCGCTGATGCTGCAGGTCCTCGACGATGGCCGCTTCGACGCCATCGTGCCCGTCCCGCTGCACCGCTTGCGCCTGAGAAAGAGGGGTTTCAACCAGGCTGAACTGCTCGCCCGTGGCGTCGCCGAGAAGATTAAGGCAACCGTATCGGATACACTAGAAGTCGTGCGCAGCACAAGAGACCAGGTCGAACTCTCGGCGGCCCAGAGACGGGCCAACGTCGCCGGCGCCTACACGGCCACCGTACCTCTGCGCGGCAGGATACTGCTGATCGACGACGTCTTTACCACAGGAGCGACCATGAGCGCGTGCGCTGGGACACTAGTCCGCGCAGGAGCGGAAGAAGTCCACGCCCTGAGCCTGTGCAGGACGGTATGAAGCACTTCAGCATTTCAGCACGCTCCGGCCTGCGGCCTCCGCTCGTCAGCATGTCAGCTATGTGTAGTGTGGCGAGACGCTCGTGTGCTTGGGAGAATGGTAGAGGAGGGCAGATCCCTTTGAAGACAAAATCAGGACCGCGAAACCAGCAAGCTGAAGTGCTGACTGGCTGAAGTGCTGAAATGCGCTGACCGGAGGGAGGCAACACATGCACATCCTCATCAAGGGCCGCAACATCCCGGTGACGGAGGCGCTCGAGCGCTACGCCTGGGAGAAGGTGGAGCGGGTCGCCAGGTTCTTCG
>JACCSM010000638.1 GCA_013698525.1 Rubrobacteraceae bacterium | reverse complement strand
GATGTCGACCAAGCTGAGGAGCCTGATCTGCTCTTCCCCGAGTACCGCCCCGTTTCGCTCGTGATACACCATGACTCCGTCTGACAATCGGTAATACCCAGGCTAAATCTACCAGACCTTCGACGTAAGTACATCACGCTCGCCCTGATCGACACGTAGAGACGGGAAATCATCGCTGCGGGATGGGGGTAATCCTTATACGGCGGCTGCGGCCTCGATGAGCGATACTTGTGGGGTGTCCGTCACGGCTGCGCTCGCGCGACAGAGAGGGAGATTTTGGCGTCGGAGGTCTGGCAGTTCTTGATGGTGGTCCTTGGGTTCTTCGTCGTCGCCCTGTTCTGGCTCTTTGTCGTGTATCTTCCGGGACGCACCCTGGAGCGTTGGAAGGACCAACGTCCTGGTCGTGGCGACGGGAAGGCGGCGTCTCCGGCAGGTCCGGGCAGTTCAGACGGGCCCTTGAAGCCGAGATCTTAGCGGCCCATACACGATCGGACTGGAGACGCGTACCAGCGCCATCGGTTAAGCTGAGTAGTGGCCACGTCGCGAGGAGGGCGTTGGGCAGGGCCGAGTGGTGAGTCTCGTTGCGGGGGGTGGAGGATGGACTCCACTAACGACTCTCTTCTAAGAAACGCTCGCTTTCTGCGGCTTTGGATCGGCCAGGGGACCTCCTTCGTGGGCGACGCGGTCTCGATGGTCGCGCTCGTGGTCCTGGTAGTCCAGATCACGGGTAGCGCCTCGGCCGTTGGCGGTGCGCTCGTCGCCCGTCTGCTGCCCACCATAGCGAGCCCGCTGGCCGGAGTCCTCGCGGATCGCGTCGACCGCAGGGTCGTCCTGGTAGCCAGCGACCTTGCGCGGGCGGTTCTCGTTCTGGGGCTGGTCTTCGCCAGGGATCTCGCCACCATCTACGTCCTCATCTTCTTTATGGGATTTGCCCGTACGGTCTTCAACCCCACGGTCCGTGCCGCCTTCCCGAGCGTGGTCGGTGGGGGGGACCTGACCCGCGCCAACGCCCTCATCAGCGGCACTTTCAGTCTCTCGGAGACGGCCGGTCCCGCCCTCGGGGGCCTACTTGTGGCGACCGTGGGCGTCGACGCCGCCTTCGTGCTCGACGCCGTGACCTACCTGGTCTCCGCCGCCCTGCTCTCCCTCACCCCGCTCGCGCGACCGCAAAGCAATAATGAGGATGCCGGGTTCGGTGAGGATCTGAAAGCTGGATTCACCTACTTGGCAGGTGCGCGCGTTCCCCTGGCGATAGTGGCCGGTGCCTTCCTCACCGTGCTTACGATAAACATTACGATTCCGGCTGAGGTGTTCCTTGCCACGGAAACCTTCAAGGTGGGCAATGCAGGCTACGGGCTGCTCGTGGGGCTGTGGGGAGGAGGCATGGTTTTGGGATCGGCCCTTGTCGCTGTGCTAGGAGGCAGGGTATCTCTGATACCCCTTTACCTGTCAAGCATTTTCGTCTCGGCGCTGGCTCTGTATGCGACGGGGATCTCCCCCACGTTCGTCTTCGCCCTCGTCGCGCTGACGATAGCGGGTTTAGCCAACGGCATAGACGACGTGACAGCCAACACCATTCTGCAAGAACAGGTTCCGGACGCGTTTCTGGGCCGCGTTTTCGCTGTGAGGTTCTTGGGCTACGGTGCCGGAGAGGCTCTGGCCTTTGCGGTGGGCGGCCTAGTAGTCGACGCCGTCGGACAGCGCTCTACCTACATCTACGCAGGAGGGGCGACGGCTGTGGCAGGATCTCTGATACTACTCTTCGTCCTGACCGCCCCGCTGGGTCAGCATCGGGACAAGTGAAACCGATGCTCTGGCTGCAACCATTGCTACTGCCCTAGCGGTGGAGCGTATAACAAAGTAGCATTGGGTACAGAGCGAGACGACGAAAGGATGTGCGAGATGAACTTTGCGCAGCGCCACGGTTGGTAACAGAGACACCAGGAAATTGATAAGTATCCGATTCAATGCGTACGGAAGGAGGTGTAGGTATGACCTTCGGTCAGAGGCACGGCTGGTAATCGAGACTATGCGAGTCAGAGTTGGTCGAGAGCGTGAGATTCTAGTGGAGGAGGTGTAGGTATGACCTTCGGTCAGAGGCACGGCTGGTAGATTACCCGGAGATGAGTTGTGCGGGCCCGTGTGGTATGCGAAGATACAAGTATTGATGAATACGGCTTACGCAACTCGTAACTAGATACTTTGAGCGAGGCCCCCGTCAGGACGTACGTCGGTGGCTTGGCCGCGCTGGGTGTTGCCTTCGTGGCATCCTGGACCTACCGGTTCGGCGTAGAGACAGACCCGCGCTTTGTGGTAAGTACGCTGGCCCTTTGCGGGCTTCTTTATCTGGCATGCGTGTACCGCGTGCGCGTGAGCGAGCGGTGCGAGATCAGCGCTCTGGACGTTGGACTGATAGTGTCGGTGGCGATGCTCGGACCGTTCTGGACGGCGATAGCAGCCCTGCCTTGCGCCGTGGCCGTGGGGAAGAAGGATTGGCTCCGTACGGGTTACGAAGCAGCACGAAACACCGTACAGGTCTATCTGGCAGGCATGATCTTCTCTGCAGTGTCCGGTCCTCTGGTTGGTACCAGCCCAGAGTGGGACGCATCCGTTGTCTACGCGACCTTGGCTTCGGGAGTGATCCTACTCGGAGTCGGTTATGTAGCCCATGCCCTCCTATTGAGGGTCAAGCATTGCCAGGAACTGGGGGAGACCTGGAAAGAAGATCTGGAACCATACCTGGTCCCAGACGCGCTGAACGTGTTGACCGCGGGGCTAGGGGTGCTGGCCCTGCTGGCGTACGGCTCCCTAGCGGCACTCGTAGTTGTCGCCGGTTCCATCGGGAGCCAAGCGTTGGTGTATCGCCTACGAGAGCAAGCAAAAGAGAACCGCGAGTTACGGGCGCGGGTGGGGTCTCTAGAGCAGGCTCTCACGACCTCCAACACGACGTTCGGGACCATGGTCATCAGGGACCTTGGCGCGAGGGATGGGTACACACACCGCCACGCGGCGGCCACAGCGACGTACGCGGCTGACCTGGCCCACGAGATGAAGCTGGACGACGCCCGTGTGGGACGGCTGCGGATGGCCGGTCTTTTGCACAACATCGGGTTGTTCGGGTTGCCGGAGGATCTGCTCTTGGCGACCGGCAAGCTCAACTCGATAGCCCAGAGTCGGCTGGCCGAGCACGCGGCGCGCGGCGAAGAGGCGCTCGCTGCGGTTCCCGAGTTCGAAGAGTTGGCGCAGTGGGTTCGCTGGCACCACGAGCGCCCCGACGGCAGGGGATACCCTGACAAGCTGCGCGGCCCCTGGATACCGCTCGAAGCCAGGATACTCGCCGTGGCGCAGGCTTACTCCGCCATGGTGCTCGACCAACCCCGCCGTCCGGGCATGAAGTCCGTGGAGGCGCGGGAGCTGTTGAGCGCTGGCATAGACACCGAGTTCGACGGGGTCGTCGTGCGGGCGCTGTTGAGGCTCCTCGATACCGAGTCGGAAGGGTACCGCAGGGCCGACGACCACCGGTTCGTCTTCCCTGTCCCGGAGAGCAAGGGAGGCGCGAGGCTCGACGGACCCGACCTGCGCACCCAGGATGGCCTCGGCCAGATCCTCCCCCGTAACCGTCAGTAGTCTCAGATAGAGGGGGGTGAGGCAGGAGAATGCGTCAGATCAAGCCAGCATCTACAATGGCCTCGCCTAGAGCAGGACTAATACGTGTAGCGCTGACGGGGATCGTAGCCCTAATGTTGGCCTTGGCTTTTCCCGGGGCTGAAGGCGCTTACTTGGCGGCAGGATTCGCTCTGCTCTTCGGGATGTTCTTGATCGTGGGGTGGCCGGCGATCCTTCTGCGCGAGAGGCTCGTACGCGTCTTTCTCGATACCGCCCTCGTCGGGGTGCTGGTCGCGTACACCGGAGGGGCTGGCTCACCCTACTTCTCGCTTTACCTCCTCGCGGCGCTGGGGATAGCCTGGATCGAAACGTGGCCGAAGGTCGCCGTGGCGGCGGCCGCGTTGGTGGCCGGGTACCCGGCCGCGGTCGTCGCCACGGGGGGTATGGGTGCGCTCGGTTCTACGCCTGTAGCCTTGAGGACCGGCCTCATAGCGCTCTTCTGCGTGGCCGTCGCATTCCTGGGCTCCGAGATGCAGGGGTTCAGGAAGCTCGCTATCAGACTCTCCTCCACCCTGGCAAGAGAGATAGACCGTGTGGAGAGCGACGAGCGTCTGATCTCCAAGTTCGCACCCGTAGTGAAGGTCTTGAGTCTGGAAGGCATACTCGGATGGGCCGTCGAGGCGGCCCACACGGTGGGCGGCGGGCCTTACGCGCACGTTGCCGCGCTGAAAGGCAACAATCACAGGACCATATTGGAGGCGGACTTCGACGTCTGCCCCAGCTGGTGGCATCCCTCGATTCAGCGTCTCGTGCTGCAAAGTTGCCGCGAGGGTGACACCGTACGCAGCGAGGAGGAGATCCACGGGATAGAGGGTTTCATGGCCATACCCCTTGGCACGGACGAAGACGAGAAGTGGGGGGCGATGATCGTCGGGGGCAGTGAGTACGGCGCCGAGGAGGAGCGTGCCCTGAAGCTCCTCGCCGGAGGAATAGGCCCTGCCCTGGAAGACGCCGAGGACGCACCTGGCGGGCTGGACCAGCTCACAGGGTTACCGAATCGCGCGTCGCTCCACCGCGTGCTGCGCCGGGAACTCTCCTACGGCAGGCCGCTTACGGTCCTGGCGATGCAACCGACCGGTTTTGATGACTCCGACCTGGCCTCGGGTGGCGCCCTGCTCCAGAGGATCGGCCAGAGGCTCACGGACGGCAGGCAGCGCGCGTTTCGCTATGGGGAAGAGGAGTTTGTCGTCGTCCTGAGCGGGTCAGGCGAGGGCAGGGCCCGCCAGGCAGCGCTCACGCTCCAGCAACAGGTCTCGGAGGAGGCCGGTAGGCAGAACGATCTGCCCTTGACCGCCGCTGTGGGCTGGGTGTTCGCCGAGACCGGAGACGAGGGATCTGTTCTCGACGCGGCCCTGCGCGCCCTGGAGATAGCCAAAGGCCAACCTGGAGGGATCTCCGGGTTGCCTGCGGGGGCACAGAGCCTCGGAAGATTCGTCGAAGACGAGAAGAAGCAGGTCTTGGGGATCGCCAGCACGCTTGTAGAGGCTCTGGAGGCAAAAGACCCCTACATCAAGGAGCATCTGAGGGCCGTGTCTAGCCTCGCCCTGCGCATCGGCAGCGAAATATCCTTGCCGGGAGAACAGATGGAGGCCCTGACCAGCGGGGCCATGCTGCACGACTTGGGTAAGATAGGTAT
>JACCSM010000635.1 GCA_013698525.1 Rubrobacteraceae bacterium | reverse complement strand
TGACGATGAGAACCGAGAACTTCATCGCGAGACGGCCCTATCTCCCAGCCGGCGCGCGATGCTCGCCGTCGCGGCGAGCGATGACTCCCTGAGCAGCCTGCGGACCTCGGCGTCTGAGAGCTTCTTCCTTTTCTGGATCTCGGACCGCTTTTCGAGCATGAGCGGCAGATGGCGCCACGCGCCTACAAGTCCCTCGAGGTGCGCCCGCAAAGAGCCCGTCGCCGCTGCAGTGAGTAGACGCACTAGCTGTCCCGCGACGAAGAAAGGCAATATGTGCGGTACCGCGGAGAGGGGCAGGTTCTTGACCAGCAGGCTAAAGGAGTTGCGGCTACCGAGCCTGGTCGCCGTCGGGCTACGCTTGCCGCCGGTCGAGGCACTTCCCATATGGTAGACGACGGCGTCGGGGACATAGAAGCAACGATACCCGGCGAGCTGGGCGCGGAAGCTCAGGTCCCCATCCTCGCAATAGGAGACGAAGTCCTCGTCGAAGAGCCCGACCTCATCGAACATACCCCTGCGGTAGAGCGCCGCCGCTGCACACGCCCCAAAGACGTAGCCCGGTTTATCGAACCGGACCCCGTCGCGCTCGCCGTGCCCGAGGCGGTAAGGTAGACCGCTCAGGCGCATGGCGTCCCCGGCCCCGTCGAGCACCCTGCGGTCGTGGAAGTCGACCAGCTTGCTGGCGAAGAGACCCGACTCGGGGTGATCCTCCGCCGCGCGCACCAGCACTTCGAGCCAGCCAGGGTCCTGCTCGGTGTCGTTGTTGAGGAGTACCACGTACTCTCCCGTGGACGCCTCGATCCCGGCGTTGAACGCCGCGGCTATGCCCCGGTTTTCTCCGAGCGGGACCACGTGTACCTCAGGGAACTGTTCCTTTACAAAGGCTATCGAGCCGTCAACGGAGCCGTTATCCACCACAATGGTCTCGAAGGCTCGGAAAGACTGATCTTGCAGAGAGCCAAGGCAAAGCCTCAGGAACCGCTCGCCGTTCCAGTTCGGGATGACGACCGTGACGCGGGGAGGCACGGCTTCAGGCTGGCCTCTCCTGCCGGCCCTCCGGACCGTGGATCTCGACATCGGTGGGCAGGTCCACCAGACCTTTGACCGGGGCGAGAGCCCCATCCTGGGTTATCTCGAAGGTCGCCGGGTGCTCTGTGCGGGCCACATCCGAGCCGCCCGCCTGCGGGTCCGTCAGGGACGCGTCCACGTTGTAGGTGCCGGATCCGAGCGGCACCACGAACGTGAAGTCGACCGTCGTCTGCTCGCCCTCGTCCTTGCGCCCGAGCGGAACCCCCTCGAGCGCCGTATCCGTCGAGAAGACCTCGAGACCGGCTCTCTCGCTGTGCAGGGTGATGCCGAGGATGCTTTCCTCCACAGCCTCGTCGTAGCGCAGGCGTACCCTCACGGTCAGGGGCGCACCCGAGAACAGTGTGTCGGCCGGTCGCCCGTTCTCGTCAAGCAGTTCGAGGCCAAGGATCTCGGCCCCTCCCACGACCATGCGGGTGTTTGGAGTCCCCTCGGAAGAGAGGTCTTCGCCCTTGGTCGGCGTATCCTCCTCGTCTTCGTGCTCTATCTCGTAGTCCAGTTGCTTGTCCAGCTCGCTGGCCTTTGCGTCCTTCATCTCCTGAGACTTCGCGAGCATCTCCTCGTAGTAGTCGACCACCTCCTCGGGGCTGCCGGCGGTTACCAACCTTCCCTTGTGGAGCAGCACGGCCTCCGTGCAGAATCGCTTCACCATCCCCATGCTGTGAGAGACGAAAAGGACCGTGGACCCTGAGTCCTTGAGGGCGTACATCCTCTGGATCGCCTTCTTCTTGAACGCCGAGTCGCCCGCGGAGAGGGCCTCGTCTATGACAAGGACATCAGGCTCGACGTTGATCGCGACGGCGAAACCCAGGCGACTACGCATCCCGCTCGAGTAGGTCTTGATCGGCTGGTCCATGAACTCCCCGATGTCCGCGAAAGCCTCGATGTCGTCAAAACGCTCCACCATCTCCTCGTGCTCTATGCCGAGGATCAGGCCGCTCAACATGGCGTTCTCGCGCCCCGTGAAGAGCGGGTTGAACCCCGTCCCGATCCCGAAGATCGCCGACAGCCGGCCTTCGACCTCGACCTCTCCCATCGTCGGCCGCAGAACGCCCGAGATTATGCTCAGAAGCGTACTCTTCCCCGCCCCGTTGCGGCCAACGACGCCAAGGGTGGTGCCCGGCTCCACGTCCAGGCTAAAGTCCTGCAGCGCCCAGAACTCGTGGCTTCGTTTGGCCTTGCCGAAGCTCAGGATCTCGCCCAGCCTCGAGGAGCGGCTCGGGGAGATCCTGTACTTCTTGCCTATTCCCCTTAGAGAGATAGCCGGCGTCATAGGTGGTCCGCAAACCCCGGCTTCGCCTTGACGAACAGCGCGAAGCCAGCGAGGAACAGGGCTATGGAGAACAGGGAGAAATAGAGGGTCGCCAGCCCGCCAGGAAGCGTACCCTCGAGGATCATAGCCCTGTATGCGCCCACCAGGTAGGCTAGCGGGTTGTAGTCCTCTATCCACCTCAGGTTGTCTGGCAACGTCCCAGGCGGCCAGAGGATCGGCGTAAGGAAGAAAGTCCCCCTTATGATGGGTCGGAGGACCTCGCCCATGTCAGGCACGTAGGTCCCTATGACCGCCATGAAGTAGGTCAGCCCAAGGGTGAACAACAACTGGAGCACTATGATCAGGGGCAGCAGCAAGACCTGCCAGTGCAGCCTGTGTTGTAGGACAAAGACGAATAACACGAGCGCCCCCACGCCGAAGAGCTTGTCAACAAGCGAGGCGACCGCGTTGGTGAAAGGGAGCAACTCCAGAGGGAAGACCACCTTCTGCACCAACCCAGCGTTGTTCCTGATGCTGTTGAGGCCCTTGCTCAGCGCCTCTGAGTAGGCCATGAAAGGGAGCAAACCGCAGTACAGGAACAGTCCGAAATTTAGCGTTGGATCCGCCTCCACCGTCCTGAACCTCAGGCCGACCACCTCGGAGAAGATGATCGTCAGGAAGAAGACCCAGATCAGGGGTCCCAGTACCGCCCACGCGAGACCCAGATAGGACCTCTTGTAGCTGCGGGTTACTTGGCGGCGTACAAAGTACCTCAGCAACCATCGCTTACGGTAGAAAGACGCCAGGGAGTCGAAGAATTCCCCCGCGAAGCTCTTCTTACCGTTATACGTGTACGTGGCCAATTACATCCCTCGCCTTGCCGGCAGCGCCGCCAGTAGTGTAAGCCATGTGCCCGAAAATGTGGGCAGCGGCAAGTTTACATAAGCGAGGATGTACTTGCCAGGCCGCGGCCAGGGACTTACCTCACGGCGTTGTCGGCGTTGATCCTGCCGTGCCCGTAGAGGGGATCGTACCCTGCGGGACCGAGGTCCTTGGCCGACTCCTGCATGCGCTGACGGATCGAGTCCGCGGACATGCCCTGGGAAGCGAGCAGCCCGGCGAGGCCAGACACGAAGGGCGCTGACATGCTGGTCCCGCTCCACTTGTCGTAGCCTCCCGACTTGCTGGTGGAGAGTATGTTAGTCCCTGGCGCGGCCAGATCCACCCAGCCGCCGCGGCTGGAGAAACGGGCGAGCCTGCCATCCGCGCTGGTGGCGCTCACGGCGATAGCCCTCGAATACGCAGCCGGGTACCGCGGCACCCTCGTCCCTTCATTGCCTGCCGCCGCCACCACGACCGCGCCCCGGCCATCCGCGCGGTTGACCGCCGTCCTTAGCACGCTGGAGTCTCCCTGCCCGCCGAGCGAGAGGTTCACGACGTCGGCACCGTTGTTCACGCTCCAGTCGATGCCCTCCACTATCAGCGAGTCTGTGGTGAACCCTCTCGCGCCCATAACCTTGGCTATGAGTAGCCCGCACTCGAAGCATCCCCCAGCCACGCCCTTGCCGTTGCCCGTGAGCGCGCCCGCTATGCCTGTTACGTGGGTGCCGTGCCCGTTGTCGTCGTCGGCCACCGCGTCACCCTCGACGAAGTCTCTCTGAGCTATTATCCTGCCTATATCAGGATGCTTCACGTAGACGCCTGAGTCCACGATGGCGACCTTCGCCCCACCGCCCTTTGCGTCGTTCCAGGCGCCAGGGAACCTCGCCCTGGTGAGGCCCCACTGGTTCCCGAGCCTCAGGTCGTCTGGCATGAAGGAAGGCTCGCGCAAGTAGTTGTAGTCCGCGGCCTCGACCCCCGCTTTGTGCCCGAGATCCCTCAGCTCCCGTGCGAGGACTCGCTGCCGCGCCGCCTCGGATGCCTCGCGCCTGATCGACGGGAAGGAGACGAGCCTCACCTCCCCTGGCAGATCCTCCAGGGTTCGCGCTCCCGCCCGCCTGACGACGGTCCCTTCGGCCTCCTCGGAGGTTCCAGGCGCATAGGCGACGAGTAGCTCCCCGGCTACGTAAGGCGCGCCATTGGGGTCGTGGTCCACCCCAGGATGCGCGGCAGGTTCCCCCTTCGACCCCGGAGCGAGGATTAGTAGGAGGACCGCCCACAGTAGAGCAGCGGTGAAGGCATACCCTTGTAGACGACCGTTACCGACTACCATAGTTTTGAACCGCAAACGTCCCCCTACAAGAAGACCATAATGTTGTGCAGGGCCACATTATCTTACAAGGACGCAGAGTTGTTAAGGGTCTTGTGACCCATTGCGCGAAAAATGCTCGGGTTTCGTGACGGTCGGCGCCGAGCCCGGGGATTCTGGCGCCACTAAAACAGGGTCCTGTGAGAGTATAATGGCCCACTGCGTGTAGATAAGGCTTATAGGAGTAGATCTTTGCAATCACCTTGTGGCCGACAAGCCCTCCTGAGGGCGTGGGAGGAACAATAGTGACGCCGAGGTTCAAGCGGGCCTGGCGGCGCGCGGTGACCAGGGGCAAGTCCCTCCGTTCGCTAGCCCAACGACCGTCGCGTGCCGGCGAGCCGTGCGGCGTAAGGCCTGAGAACATCGTCTGGATCTTCGGCACGGGCCGTAGTGGCAGCACGTGGCTCGGCTCCATGATGGAGAGCCTCGACGGATGCGCTATGTGGAACGAGCCGCTTATAGGAAACCTATTCGGCAACTTCCACTACTTCAGGGTCGGGGGCCGCAAGTCGGGCAGGCAATACATCCTGGGAGAACCCTACAAAGAGACCTGGCTCGGGCCGATGAGGGATTTGGTCTTAGGCGGGGCGGCCGCCAGGTTCCCCGAGCTGATCGGGGGCGGATACCTCGTCATAAAAGAACCGAACGGCTCTATAGGCTCGCCGCTCTTGATGGAAGCCCTGCCCGAGAGCCGTATGATCTTCCTGATCCGTGACCCCAGGGATGTCGTTGCCTCGAGTATGGATGCGCGGAGCGAGGGGAGCTGGCTTTCTGAGCGAAGCGAAGCCCAGAGACATACGTCGAAGCCGGGCAGGAACCCCAACGCCTACGCGAGGACGCGCGCGAACTCCTACGTGCAACAGATAGAGAAGACCAGACAAGCCTACCAGGCCCACGGAGGCCACAAGGTCCTCGTCCGCTACGAGGACCTGAGGGCCGACACCCTAGGCACGATGAAGCGCATTTACTCGGCGCTACAGATGCCGGTAGACGAAAGCGAACTGGCGCGCTCGGTCGAGAAGAACTCCTGGGAGAACATCCCCGAAGAGAAGAAGGGCGAGGGCAAGAAGCGGCGCAAAGCGAAGCCAGGAGGCTGGAGGGAGGACCTGACCTCCAGGCAGATCGAGATAGTCGAGGACATTACGGCGCCGCTGCTGAGCGAGTTCTATCCTATGGCGACTACGCGGGATTCGCTGTGATCCAGGACGCCTGGCGCAAGATAAAGGGAGCGTCGCCAGTAGGAGAAGAGACCCGCGGCGTGAGGCCTGAGAACCTCGTCTGGATGTTCGGTACGGCGAGGACAGGGAGCTCCTGGCTCAGCGCCATCATGGGCGAGATAGGAGGATACAGCAGGTGGCATGAGCCCCTCGTGGGACATCTGTTCGGCAACCTCTACTACGTGCGGGCAGGCCACCGCAGTGAGGACGAGCATTTCATCCTCGGGGCCCGCTATAGGGAGCTCTGGCTAGAGACGGTCAGGAGGTTCGTACTCGACTCGGCCGCCGCGCGTTTCCCTGAAGTAGCAGGCGGAAGGTACCTGATCATCAAGGAGCCGCAGGGCTCGATGGGGGCTCCGCTGCTTATGGAGGCACTCCCCGAGAGCCGTATGATCCTGCTCGTCCGCGACCCGAGGGACGTTGTCGCCTCCAACCTCGACGCCCACAAGAAGGGTACCTGGACTGCCGACCTGATGAAGAAGGGTGGCAGGGAGAAGCCACCTTCGCTGGCCGAGCGCAGGCCAGATGACTTCGTGAAGGGCCAGGCCAGGAGGTACGTGCGGGACGTCGGGAACGCCAAGCTGGCCTACGATGCCCACAAGGGGTTCAAGGTCCTCGTCCGCTACGAGGATCTGAGGGCCGACACCCTAGGTACGATGAAGCGCATTTACTCGGCGCTACAGATGCCGGTAGACGAAAGCGAACTGGCGCGCTCGGTCGAGAAGAACTCCTGGGAGAACATCCCCGAAGAGGAGAAGGGCGAGGGCAAGTTCCACCGTAAGGCGAAGCCGGGCGGCTGGAGGGAGGACCTGACGCCCGAGCAGGCCGAGATAGTCGAAGGGGTGGCTGGCCCCCTCCTCAGGGAGCTCTACCCCGTCCGGAGCACCGCGTAGGAGGCTTCTGGTGCCTGTCTTCAGATACCGTACGGTCTTCGGTGTGGTGCGCGAGGTCAGGGCTGTCCTGGGTCTCGAGGCCGGTATTACCCGCGGTGCCTTACCCGAACCGGCCAGAACGAACGCTGGCGGGCGGCCCGCCGGCGGGGTCGCTCCCGAGAACATGATCTGGATCTTCGGCACGGGACGTACCGGAAGCACCTGGCTCGCCGCGATGATGGAGGAGCCGGAGGGTCATGACGTGTGGTTCGAGCCCAGGGTAGGTACCGTCTTCGACCCCCAGAGGTTCCAGCGCCACGCTGGAAAGCACTTCATCTTCGCGGCCCAGTACAAAGACGTCTGGCTCCGTTCCATAAGGAACTTCATCCTGGACGGCGCCAACGCGCGTTTCCCTGA
>JACCSM010000632.1 GCA_013698525.1 Rubrobacteraceae bacterium | reverse complement strand
TTGCTTCTCAAACAGCTCTCGCACCGACCATGTTACCTTCGTCGTCGGCCAGGCGCTCGAAGGCATTCCCCGACTCGTCTCTCACCCTGCTTACGACCCGGCCCTCTTCGTCTACGTACTCTTCCTCGGCAGGCAGGCTGCCGACGTTACCGACGAGTTCTTCTCCCACTATCTCGCCATTCTCGTTTAGGGTGGTCTCTATGATGTCCCCCAACTCGTCCACCGTGCGCTGCATGGTCTGGCCCTCTCCGTTGGCATTCTCGGCGATCACACCGTCGGGTTGGGCCTGACCTCCGTCGTCACCCGCGGCTTCGTCGGAAGTCTGGCCCGCGACATCTCCTGCATCCTGGGCAGCACGTCCAATCTCAGGCGTTGCCTGCTCCGACGTGCCACCAGCCCCTTCCGCAGCCTGGTCCACAGCACCTTCGGCCGCCTGCCCCACCGTATCTCCAACTCCCTGGGCTGCCTCGCTCGCACCCTCGGCGGCATCGCTTGCGCCCTCGCCAGCCTCCCGAGCCGCCTGGCCAGCACCTTCGCCGACGGCTCCGGTGGCCTGTCCTGCACCCTTACCGGCTTCCTGGGCAGCCTGGCCGGCACCTTCGCCCACTTCTCCGGCAGCCTGGCCCGCGCCCTCGCCTACTTCTCCGGCGGCCTGTCCAGCGCCTTCACCCACCTGTTGGGTGGCCTCACCGGCGCCCTCACCAACATCTTCCACGGCCGAACCGGTGCTCTCTACAGCTTCACCGGCACCAGAACCAACGTCTTCCACGGCATCACCCGTGCTTTCGACGGCTTCACCGGCACCAGAACCAACATCCTCTACCGCAGATCCCGCGCCCTGACCTACGTCTTCGACTGCGGTACCTGTACTCTCGACAGCCTCTCCAGCGCCTTCGCCCACGTCCTCGACAGCCGAACCGGCACCAGAACCGACGTCTTCTACTGCGGAGCCAGCGCCGGAGCCTACGTCTTCGACAGCCGAGCCAGCTCCCTGACCTACATCTTCGACTGCGGAACCCGCGCCCGAACCAACGTCTTCCACGGCGGAGCCGGCACCCGAGCCGATATCCGCGACTGCCTGATTGGCCCCTTCGCCCACCAGGTCTCCCGCTCCGGAGCCGATATCCTCGACAGCGGAGTTGAGGCCGTCGCCTACAAGCTCGCCGGCGCCCTCGCCAACGTCCTCCAGGGCCGAGCCAGCGCCGGAGCCTACGTCTTCTACGGCGGAGCCGACACTCTCGACCAGCTTCTCGACGATCTGCGGGTTGCGGTCTATGGTCGTAAGTACCCTGTCGATGATGGCGGTCACGTTGTCGAGCCTGACTTTCAGGAGCGCCTGGGCTTCGACGCCCTTTATCACGAGCTTGACCCTGCCGAGGTAAGCGTCGACCCCCACGGACAGTTCGACCAGGTCGAGCACTTTTGCGTAGAGGTTTACCTTCGCCCGCAAGTCGTTGAGCTCGAAGTTGATCTCATCCACCTTGACCACGGGCACGTCGAGCAGCACATCGGGGATCTTACCGTTCATCACGGCGTCGTCCTCGTCGTACTCGAGCGTGTAGTCCGCGTACTCCTTCTCCGGGATCGTCTGGTCGCCGGGTATGTTGCTCGCGAAGCGGTATTCTTCTGCTTTCTGGACGGAGGTACGGGGGTCGTTCTTCCGAACAGGGGCGTTGTCCTCTACTTCCGCCATTTCCTGGCGCATTTCCGCTTTTTCCTGTTCCGTCAGGTTCTGCTCATGCCGGGCGTCTTGCTGAGACTCGGACGGCTGTCCCCCCTGCTGGGCCTGTTGCGTGTTCGAACCCTCGGATGCCATTCCTCGTATCTCCCCACAAATAGAAGTGCTTTGTGATATTGCTTATATGCCACCCTGCGGACCGGTGCAAACCTTCCTGTGATCCAACCTCCGGTCCAGCAACGGTAGGCTTTTGGTTTGTCGTCTTCACCACTACGTTAGATACAGGACCGCCGCCAGCGGTTACACGGTGGGCACACCGGGATCAAACGAACTTCTTGTACACCCCTATGTTCGATGTATCGCGGACGCCGAGGGCCTCTTTGAGCTCGCCCAGGCTTGCACCCCTGCGCAGCAACCTTATGGCGAAGGTGTGGCGGAGGTTCATAGGGGAGACACGCCACATTCCGACCTGGTCGCAGCGTTTCCAGATGGCGTTTTGCACCGTCTTCGAGGTCGTGACTGGACGGGCGGCGCGGGCCACGATCAGCTCGGGGGTCTGGTCGTCGCGCGTGCTGAGGTAGCGGCGGACGGCCTCTACCGTTGCTCCGGAGAGGCGCCGTGCGCGCGGGGCGAGGT
>JACCSM010000631.1 GCA_013698525.1 Rubrobacteraceae bacterium | reverse complement strand
CCTCGACGTTGAGCCCCATGTTGTAGGCGAGCCCCTGCGCCCACAGCAGCACGTCGCTGTCGGCCAGGGAGAGCCAGAAGTGGTTCTCGTCGAGACGCAACAGCACGGGATCATTGATAATGCCGCCCTCGGCGTTGGTGATGAAGGCGTACTTGCACTGTCCTACGGCGCACTTGTGCAGGTTGCGCGGAGTGAGCATGTTGGTGAACTCGAAGGCGTCGGGGCCTGTGATCTCGACCTGCCGCTCTGCCCCCCCGACGTCCCATAGGGTAACGCCGTCGAGGAGCTGCCAGTACTCCTCGACCGGATCCCTGTAGTAGCGTGGGTGGTAGTGGTGGTTGTAGACGCTGTACTTCTGGACCCCGTGCCGGCGCGAACCGTAGAAGTAAGGGGACTTGAATATCCTCGTGTACTGCAGGATGCCAGGGTCGAGATTGACGTTGTCGTTCATCGAACGCTTCTCCTTTCTTTCGGGTTGCCTTCGCATGCGGGCATCACGCCCGCATCCTCTTCATCGCCGGATCGAAGATCGGCTCCTCGGTGACAGTGGCTGGATGGCGCATACCGAAGTACTCGATTTCCAGCCTGTTCCCCACTTCGGCGTGCTCTGGCGTGACCCAGGCGTAGGCGATACTGCGTCCGAGCGAGTATCCGAAGTCGGCGCTGGTCACGTAGCCGACCGCCGTGTCGGCCCAGACCGGCTCGCTGCCCATGACGACCACGTTCGGGTCGTCGAGCACCGTGCACACCAGCTTCCGGCGCGGTCCGGCTTCTTTGCGCCGGAGTAGCGCCTCGCGGCCGACGAAGTCGCCCTTTTCCGGCTTGACGGCGAAACCGAGGCCAGCCTCGTAGGGGTCGTGCTCGGTGGTCATGTCGGTGCCCCAGGCGCGGTAGCCCTTCTCCACGCGCAGCGCGTTGAAGGCGCCGCGTCCGCCGGCGAGCACGCCGTAAGGCCGTCCTGCCTCCCACAGCAGGTCCCATAACCTCAACCCCAGGTCAGCGGAGGTGTAGATCTCCCACCCCAACTCCCCGACGTAGGAGAGCCTTAGGGCCGTTACGGGCACCTCGCGCAGATAAGCCCGCCTGGCGTTGAAGAACCCGAAAGCCTCGTTCGAGAAGTCATCCTCGGAGAGGCTCTGCACCACGTCGCGGGCGTCAGGACCCCACACCCCGATACAACAGGTCCCCGGGGTGATATCACGGACCAGAACGGAGCCGTCTCGGGGCAAGTGGCGCCCCATCCACTCGATGTCCCGCGGGCCGTTGAGACCTAGCTGGAACTGGTCCTCGCCGAGGCGCGCCACGGTCACGTCGCTCCTGATGCCAGCTGCGTCGTCAAGCATGAGCGTGTAGGTCACCTTGCCGGCGGGCTTGTCCAGCTCTCCTGTGGTGAGGCGCTGCAGGAAATCCAGGGCGCCTGGACCTCTAACCTCGGCCTTCTTCAGGGAGGTCATGTCGTATAGGGCTACGCGTTCGCGGGTGGCCAGGGCTTCGGCGGCGACGACCTTCGACCAGTACCTTCCTGACCACTCGCCGCGGTCAGGGACACCACGTCCGTCGAGCAGCGGCTCGTTGGCCTCGAACCATTGCGGTCGCTCCCAGCCTGAGGCCTCGAGGAAGTAGGCTCCGAGCGCTTGATGGCGCGGGAAGAAGGGGCTGGTGCGCAGGGGGCGCGGCTCCTCCATCGGCTGCTGGGGGTGGATGATGTCGTAGACCTCCCGGAACGACTGCGCGCTGCGGGCCAGGATGTAAGAGGGGCTAAGGGCGTAGGACTCGAAGCGGTGGACGTCGGCGCCGCTGATGTCGATGCTCGGCACGCCGGAGGTGATCCACTCGGCCATCACCTTCCCCACGCCGATGGCGTGGGTGATCCAGACCGCCTCAGCGATCCAGAACCCCTTGACCTCCTTGGACTCTCCGAGCAAAGGCCCG
Organism: Rubrobacteraceae bacterium; assembly: GCA_013698525.1. Taxonomy (GTDB): domain Bacteria; phylum Actinomycetota; class Rubrobacteria; order Rubrobacterales; family Rubrobacteraceae; genus Rubrobacter_D. The sequence goes on along the minus strand of JACCSM010000631.1, from coordinate 133 downwards.
CCGTCAGGGGTGAAGGAGAACAGCCCGTTCATCGGCTTGTCTAGTTCCACCCCCTGCAAGGCGGGAAGCATCTTGCGCGCCTCTTGCCAGGAGGGCTCGAAGTCCTCGGGCGTGAACTCCCAGACCGAGGGAA
>JACCSM010000629.1 GCA_013698525.1 Rubrobacteraceae bacterium | reverse complement strand
GATCAGACCTCAGCCTTCCTCCTTGCACTGTACATCTACAATGTAAGTATAGGGGCCTACGGTTGCGCCTGTCGAGGATTTTGGTGGCGTTGGAGGTCGTGTATGCAATCCGGCAGGTCGCTACTAGTTAGAGATAAGAAGCTCCTGCCGCGTCGTGGATTCCCGCTTGCGCGGGAATGACGAAGTCTCATCATGCCGGAAGCAAGTGGGTAGGAGCTGCGCTCGCGCAGCTCCTACCCTGCGGAAGTGATCTTGCGGGATACGCAATGAAATGCTGAAATGTTACTTCAGATGTCGCTAAGCTTGCTAGTCTCGAATCTCTCAAGTACTAGATTGAAGGCCTCTGTGCCGATGCGGGCACCGCCGGAGAAGGGATGCTCGATGGCGCCGATGGTGAACAGTACAAGCCCGATCACCGCCGCGAGGGTCACCACCATCAGCCTGTGCGCCCACGTGTTTTCCAGGCCGAAGAGGTAGGTGAAGCCTACCGCCGCCATCCCCCCGAATATCAGGACGGCCCAGAGGACCCCGGGGATGCCCTCCTCGGCCGCGACCAGACGCATCCTCCTTGCGTCGGCCAGTCTTTGGACCTGGTCAAGGCCTTCTGCGTAGAGCTGCTCGTCGGCGGGCGTGCGTGGCTCGACCTCCTGTAGGTTTGCTCGGATATCGTCGATAAGGGTCCACCCGGCCGGAATCCCTTGTGTCTGCGTCATCAAGGGTGCTTGTCCCTGCTCCATCAGGGGCCACTCATTGTGGGACACCTCCTCAGCGTAGGATCTGGCGAGTTCCTGGAGGTGAGAACCTTCGGGCTCCGGGAACCGATGGGCGAGCCAGAAGATCTCGGCCAGGGCGTTGGCCTCTTGCTCGACCGTTTCACTAGCCGCCCTGTACCCCTCCCACACGGCGATGACCACGAGCGCGAGCAGCACGGCGTAGATCACGCCCAATGCCGCGTAGATGAAGCCGGCCACGTCGTTGTGTTGCTGGCGCGAGCCGGCGGGCACGAGGCGCTGCACCAACTCGAGTCCGGCGAGCGCGAGAAGGCAAATCAGTCCGATCACTAGTACGCCATAAACTACGGTGAGCAGTAGAGGACCTCCCCCTTCGTATCGTGGCTGGCGTAAGGATAACACTCCATCCAAAGGGCATACTGGAGAAGCCTGCAAGGAGTTTCGACCTCCTTGCAGGCAATCAGAGAGTCAGCACTTCAGCTTCACGTATTCGCTTTCAGCCGCTCGCCCGTAGCCGAAGTTGGCGGGAGGTCTGCCTGTGTCTTGTGGCTGTGTGAGCCTGCACGTGTGGCCCCAAGTGTTTCGCGGCACTATGATGCGTGGATGGGTATAAGGGGTGTCATGTTGGATCTCGACGGAACCCTGTATGTTGGAGGAGAGCCCGTAGCAGAGGCGAGGGAGGCGGTGGAGAATCTGGAGGCTTCGGGGCTTGTGGTCCGGTACGTGACGAACACGACCAGGATGCCGCGCCGCGCGGTGGTCGAGAGGATGAGGGCGCTCGGGTTCGTGGCTGAGGAGGGTGAGGTCTTTACACCGGCGTGGGCGGCCTCGCGTCTGATCAGGGACAGAAGCTGCCTCGCCCTCGTCGACGGATCTCTACACGAGGACCTCGGTGGGGCGCGGCTCACCGAAGATTCTCCCGAGGTCGTACTGGTCGGAGACCTGCGAGAAGGCTTTACCTACGCGCGTCTCGACGCCGCATTTCGATGCCTCATGGAAGGGGCTGAGCTCGTGGCGCTGCAGAAAAACCGCTACTGGCAGAATAGGGGCGGACTCTCCTTGGATGCGGGGCCTTTCGTCGCGGCCCTCGAGTATGCGAGCGAGAAAAAGGCCGTAGTCGTCGGCAAGCCAGAGGAGAGCTTCTTCCGTATCGCGCTGGAAGACATGGGTCTCGAGGCCAACGAAGTAGCCATGGTCGGCGACGACGCCGAGGCCGATGTCGCAGGCGCGAAGAGGGCCGGGCTCTCGAGCATACAGGTAAGGACCGGAAAATGGCGGCCCGGCGGCGATGTGGGGGAGGCGGATCTCGTGCTCGACAGTGTGGCTGCTCTGCCGAGGTTTCTGGAAGGAGAGAGATGAGGATCATCGACATAGCGGTCGAGACGGGCCAGCGTTACGAGTTGGTCTCGATCACGGACGAGGTGAGACAGGCCGCGAGGGATGCCGGCGTTGACGAGGGTATCTGCATCGTCTCATCGACGCACACGACCGCGGCCGTGACGGTCAACGAGGACTACGATAGGGATGTACCCAGGGACCTGGCCTCCGCCTGTAGGGCATTCCTGGATGCCCTGGACGTGCGCTTCGAGCATGCCGAGGGCAACAGCGACTCCCACTTCCTGACCAGTCTTTTCGGACAGTCGCAGACTCTACTGGTGAGAGACGGAGAGCTTGACCTCGGGCGCTGGCAGGGTGTTTTCCTCGCGGAGTTCGACGGGCCCCGGAGCAGGACCGTCAGGGTGGCAGTCTTGTAGCCGACTTCCCGAGGCTGCTGTTTAGTTGAGACCCAACTTTCGGTAAGATGGGTCTACGGATCGTAGGGTCGCGGGCTCGGAGACCGTGGCCGGCCGTAACTAGTCTTTGCGGGAGGCGTGTATGAACCGATTGGTCAAGGGCGGGCTGGTGCTCGGCGGGCTGGTCTTGGGGCTCGGTGCCCTGAGGCGGGCACTCAATCCTACGCCCCGGTACGCCCCCTGGGAGAAGCCTCCCTACGGCGAGTTCGAGAAGAAGGTCTTGATCGTCGGTGGGGGGTTCGGAGGGTATACGGCTGCTACAGACCTCTGCAAGATGACCAATGGCCGCGATGACGTTGGGGTCCTGGTCATAGCGCGCGAGAACTTCTTCACTTTCTGGCCGATGGTGCCTGGGATCGTCAGCA
>JACCSM010000617.1 GCA_013698525.1 Rubrobacteraceae bacterium | reverse complement strand
GCCGCCCCCGAGAACGCACCCGACTTCCGCGCGACCGTGACCGCCGAGCAGACGCTCGTCCCCGAAGCCCTCCTCGGCGCCTCCGAAGGCGGCGACACCGGGGATGCGGGCCTGCGCACCGCCCGCGTCTGGCGCGGCGGCCCCGACAGACTACGAGCCGAGCTCCAGGGCGAGAACGGGGACAGGATCCTCGTCCGAAACGGCGAGCGGGTAAGCATCTACGACGGCGCGTCTAACACGCTCAAGACCGGCGAGAAGCCGGAGGCTGAGCTGTCAGGTGCGGACGGGGCCCACGGGATGCCGGGGGCGTCGCCGGAGGAGATAGACGAGCTTCTCGCGGAGATAGCGCCGTCCAGCAAACTCACGACCGGGGCGCCGGTCGAGGTCGCTGGGCGCTGGGCGTACCCGCTGACCCTGGAGCCCAAGGAGAAGGGCAAGACTCTCGTTGAGCGCGCCGAGGCGCTCGTCGATGCGGAGGCCTTCGTGCCGCTCCTCCTGGAGCTCTACGCCGAGGGGGGGCCCGAGCCGGTGGCCCGCTACGAGGCCCAGGACTTCCAGGTCGGCCCCGTCCCGGAAGCACGCTTCGAGTTCGAGACGCCGCCGGGCGCCACGGTCGAGCGGCCGGAGCCCCGGGACGACCGGGCGGGCGGATACAGCGAAGGCGACGAGCCTCGGAAAGCCGCGTCGGTGGAGGAGGCGAGCGAGCTCGCGGGGTTCACCGTCGAAGAGCTACCCGAGGCGCCCCGGGGCCGGGAGCTGGAGGAGATAATGGTTGCCGGCGATGGCGTGGTCCTGACTTACGGGTCGGGCTGGGGGGCCGTGGTCCTCGCCGAGAAGGCCGGTGGTGGGGAAGGGGCCGGACCTTCCCGGAGCGCTGGGGGCCAGGGAGGCGAGTTGCAGATTCCGGCCGTGGATCTTGGCGGCGGGGTCCGGGGACGCGAGCTCTCCACGCCCGTGGGCACGGTACTCGCCTGGAGCGACGGCGGCGTATCGTACACGCTCGCGGGAAGCGTGCCGGCCGCCGAACTCAGGGAGGCGGCGCGCGGGCTGCTGGCCCGTTAGACGGTGGGAGCCCGTCGGGGAGCTTCGGTACTGGAGGTCCGGGGCTTCACCAAGAAGTTCGGGGACTTCGTCGCGGTGGATTCCCTCAGCTTCGAGGTGCGTCGGGGGGACGTGTACGGGTTCCTCGGTCCCAACGGGAGCGGTAAGAGCACCACGATCCGGGCGGTATTCGGCCTCGTCGAGCCGACCGAGGGCGAGATACGCCTCCTCGGGCGTCAGGCAGGCGGACCAGGGGGCCGCGAGGGTGTCGCTGGCTTCGTGGACGCGCCCGGCTTCTACGACTACCTCTCGGCGCGCGATAACCTCAAGGTCCTCGCCGCCGCCGACCGGCGCAAGGGGGAACCACCCATGGCGAGGGTCCTGGAGACGGTCGGTCTTCTCGGGCGAGAGCGGGACAAGGTCAAGACGTATTCGACGGGGATGAAGCAGCGGCTGGCGATAGCCTCCGCGCTATTGCGGGAGCCGGAGGTCTTGATCCTGGATGAGCCGACAAACGGGCTGGACCCGGGCGGGATGCGCGACGTGCGCGCGCTCATCCGCCGCCTCAACGAGGACAGCCTGACGATCTTCCTCTCCAGCCACCTCCTCGCCGAGGTCGAGCAACTGTGCAACCGGGTAGCCGTGATCGGCCACGGCCGTCTCCTCGCCGAAGGCACCATCGCCGAGGTCGTCGGAGGAGACAACGGACGCCCGGGATACCGGCTCGTGGTGGACGACGCGAAGGGCGCGCTGCGAATACTCGAAGGCGGCACCCACGTCACCGGCGCGTCAGTCGCCGATGCCGAGTCGTCAGACGGGCTCGGTGGTGAGGAGATAAGGCTCGCGGTCGGCCCGGAGGGACCGGGACCGGTCGTGCGGGACCTGGTGGCCGGGGGCGTGGCAGTTCTGGCGCTCGTTCCGGCGCGGCCGAGCCTCGAAGACCTCTTCCTGGAGCTAACGGAGGAGCGCTCATGACACTCCACGCCCCTCGCGAACAGCGGACGCATCGAACCCTCCATCGGGATTTGGCGTGATCCGCTGGGAGCTTTACAAGCTCGTGCGCCAGCGGCGGACGCTATTCGGGCTCGGGGCGACGGCGCTCGTACCCGTTTTGTTCGTGGCGGCGCTGGAGATCACAGGCCAGGGCCCGCCGGAGGGCGAGGCTCCCTTCGCCACGCAACTACTGGAGAACGGGCTCGTGGTCCCGCTCGTCACGCTCGCCTTCGCCACCTTCGTCTTGTTGCCGCTCGTCGTGGCGTTCGTCGCCGGGGACGCGGTGGCCGGCGAAGTCTCGGCGGGCACCCTGAAGACGGTCCTCAGCCGCTCCGTGGGCCGGACGAAACTGTTCCTCTCCAAGGCGGCGGCGGTCGGCGTCTACTGCCTCGCCGCCTCGGCGGTCCTCGCTGGCGTTGGCCTCGCCGCAGGCTACCTGGCGGGCGGCTTCGCCCCCCTCGCCGGGCCGGGCGGGACGCCGATAAGCGTCGGGCGTGGCATCGCGCTCGTGTGGGCCGGCGCGGGCCTCGTCTCCGTGCCCCTGATGGCGCTCGCCGCGTTCGCGGTCTTCCTCTCCGTCACCACCCAGAACTCGGTGGGCTCGGGCGTGGGCGCCGTGGTCCTCGTCCTGCTCCTCCGGCTCGCCTCCGGCCTCGGCCTCGCCGGCCCCTTAGACCCCTACCTGCTCACGAACCAGTTCGAGGCCTGGCTCAACCTCGCCCGCGACCCCATAGCCTGGGAACCGATAGCGCGCTCCCTCTGGGTCAGCCTCCTCTGGGGAACCTCCTTCCTCGCCGCCGCATGGGCCGTCTTTACTCGCCGCGACGTGCTTTCTTAGGCCTCCGGCCGCTCGGCGAGCGGCTGGCTGCTGTTGCGGCCATGCGTCGCACACATCGTGCGCAGATCTAGATTGGAGAAGTCAGTCCTGTGTCGAGGAATGGTCGAGGAGCACGAGTATGAGGGCCGATGCCACCATCGCCGAGCAGATGAAGAAGGACCAGGAGAACCCGACCGCAGAGATCACGAACCCGAACGAGAAGGCTCCTATGCCGGTCCCTGCATCGAAAGCAGCGTTCCAGAGTGTGCTGCCGAGTCCGTACTCGGATTTCGAGACACGCCCCATCATCAGGATGAGGGTGGCATTCTGAAGCAGCCCGAACCCGGCCCCGAAGAGCACGGCCCCGAAGAGCAGGACCACACCCCCGAGCGGAAGGCAGACCATCCCTATCGCGCAGGTGATGAGGCCGGGGGCGAGCAGGAGGCGCGGGTCCCTGCGATCACCGAACCTTCCGGCCCACCAACGGCTGGCAGTCGTGGTGATACCGACGACGAGGAGTGCGCTCGCGGCGGAGAAAACCCCCGAGCCAGGCACCGCCAGGGGCAGGAAGGTCAAGACCACCCCGGCGGCCATCGTCGTTGCCGCAAAGAGGAGGAAGATGCGCCGTAGGGGGGCTCGTCCGAGCCCCGTGAAGAAACCGGCCCCGCTCTCTTCCCCTTCTTTCGCCGCCGGTGGGGCGGAACGGATGTAGGGGATCATGCCGAGCCCGAGCAGTGGGGCTAAGCCCCCGAGCAAGAAGACGATCTCGTAGCCGAACCCTCCCGCCAGCCAGAGCCCCAGCGCGTTGCAGAATATGGTTGGCAGCGTGATAGCGACGCCGAGGAGCCCGAGAGCTTCTCCCCGGCGATGGGGAGGGGACAGCTCGACGATTAGGGCCGCGAACATCACGGTCACGATTCCAAACCCCACGCCACGAACCAGCGTGACGGCCAGTATCGGTACCAACGTCTGGGCGTACGCGTAGAACAACGCGGGAACCCCGAGGAACAGGAGTCCGGCCGCGAGCACCCGCCGGTAGCCGTAACGGTCCAGGATGCGGGGCATCTGGATCTGGGTCAGCACCGTCGAGAGCATGAAGGCCGCCGTCGCAAGACCGGCACCGGAACTGCCACCGCCTGCCTCGTCGGCGTAGAGCGGCACGACGGAGAGCAGCAACTGGAAACCGAAGAGGGCGGCGAAAGCGACGAGGGTAAGAAGAATCACCGGCCGGGTCAGCAAGGTTTCCCGTTCCGGGTCTCCGGTCGTTTGTGCGGACCCGTTCACACCTCTTACTTTACCTGCCAGGGCTGCCGGTTTCCCCGGCGGGGAGCCTGAAGCCGCGGTTCGTGCGGGCGGTTCGCGAACCGCCCCTACAAGCAAACCGCTCTAATATCTGCTCCTTGGCGGGTGTACGACGTAGACCACGCGTCCCTGTATCGTCACGTCCTCGGCTGGCACGACTAGGTCCTCGTGGTCCCCGTTCTCGGGCCTGAGCCGCAGGAGGTCTCCCTCTCGGTAGAGCCGCTTGACGGTGACCTCCTCACCGTCCCCGATAAGGGCCGCTACGACGGCGCCTTCAGGCGGGTCTTCGTCCTCCTCTACGACCAGGAGGTCCCCGTCGGCTATGTGGGCCCCGATCATGGACTGCCCAACAACCCTCAAGAGGTAGCGCCGTCTGCCCGAGCGGGACCCCACGAGCTCAGCCGCCAGCGAGTAGGCCTCATCCCCGACCGTCACGGCCTCGAGCCCGCGTCCAGCGGCGATCTTACCCAACAAGGGCATCTCGCCCGCTGCCTCCCAACCCTTCTCCGTCAACCTGATGCCGCGCGCCCGCCCACCCTCCCGCTCGATGTACCCTGCCTCCTCCAGCTTTTTGAGGTGCTTGTACGCGGTCTGGGAGCTCTTCAGGCCCACGGCTTCCCCCACCTCGCGCACGCTCGGAGGCCCCTCTCCCCTCGCACCCGCGCGGGCCAGGCGCCTGAGCATCTCCATCCTTACCTTCCAGTTCTCAGGAACCACTATTATCTCCTCTGAACGCCTCGCGATGACACTCTATACGATTTTGCCATAGACTGCAAACAATAGTTTGTGGTAGCGTAAAGAGAGGAACGGCAAAGCAGGAGCGCCCCCACCCCGGGCCTCGCGGGCCGGCCGGCGTCCAACCAGCACCGGCCTGCGAGGGTTAGAAGGAGGCGAGGACGCCTGCTCTCCGGATTATATCCGGAGGCGCGGGTTTCTCATCCCCCGGCTCTGGCGCTCCCAGGAGGGAGGAGACCGATGGAGGCGAGTGTCTCGGAGATACACCGCTATCCTTTGCGGCCCGAGGGTTTCGAGGAGCCGCTGTTTCCTACCCGCGAGTCGAGGAGGAGGGTCTTGGATCACCTGCTGCGCGCCCCCTGGCTCTCGCTGGCCTCGGAGATGGAGAGTATCTGCGCCAGCGGGCAGGCGGCCCATACCAGGCGGGAGCCGGTCGAGTTAGAGAATCTCCACGGGCGCGTGCGGATCTTGTGGTCTTCGGGCCGGAGACGGTGCCGCAAGAGGCGCCACGTCGTCGAGGTCCTTGGACGCTGGCGGGAGGTTCGGGCGTGGTGGGACGAGACGCGGGCGGAGGACAGGAGCCTCGTGAGAGTCCTCCTCTCCGACGATTCGGTCGTCGACCTGGCTCGGGAGAACGACGGGGAATGGTTTCTCGTAGGGGTGACGGATTGAACGGAGGTTCCTCGCACGGTTTCGTCCACCTGCACGTCAGGAGCGGGTTCTCCTTCGGTTTCGGGGTCGCGAGGCCAGAAGAGCTTGTGGAGGCCGCGGCGAGAGTGAGGATGTCTTCTCTGGCACTCACGGACCGCGACGGGCTCTACGGTATTCCCCGTTTCCTCGAGGCCGCGGGTAAAGTCGGCATCCTTCCAATCGTTGGGGCCGAGGTCTCGACGGCGGGGGGGCACGTCGTGTTGCTGGCCGAGTCCATGCAAGGGTACCGTTCCCTGTGCAGGCTCATCACGGCTTACAGGATCTCTTCGGAGGACCGGCGACGCCCCGCTTGCCCGCTGGGGGAGATCCTGGATCATACTGAAGGTTTGATCTGCCTCACGGGGGCCGTTCCGTTCGGGCTGATCCCCAACCTGGTACTGGACAGACACAGGGAAGAGGCGTCCGGGGTTCTGCGCCGCCTGCGGGAGGCGTTCGGGGACCGACTCTACGTCGAGCTGACCGACGACGAGACGGCTACCGGAAGACGGAGTTCGAGGAAGGTGGCGGCATTCGCGCGGGAGGCCGGCGTACCGGTCGTTGCCGCTGGCGACGTGGCTTACCTCCTCCCCGCCGACCACAGGCTGCACGAAGTCCTCGTCGCAGCGGCGAACCTCACGGCGCTACCAGGCCCGGGGTACAGGCCGACCGACAGGTTGCATCTCAGGTCAGGGAGGGAGATGCGGCGTTTGTTCAAAGACTGCCCTGATGCCCTGGCGAACGCTGCAGCCCTCGCGGAGAGATGTTCGGGGACGGTGGAGTTATCGGGTGATATCCACATGCCGGCGGCGATCCTGCTAGAGGGCAAGACCGCAGGGAGAACGCTACTCGAACTCG
>JACCSM010000406.1 GCA_013698525.1 Rubrobacteraceae bacterium | reverse complement strand
GGTGGGCTGAGCTTGGCACTTTGACTACCGGCTCTTTCTCGGCTGCCACATCGGGAGGAGCGTGCTTCAAATCTTCGATCGGCTCCGAGAGGCGAACGCCCACAGGAGCATGGAGGCGTGCTGTTTGCCCTTGTCCATCGTGACGCATCGCGTATGCCGCCACGGTCCCCGCGAACGATAGTGCGACGACAAGAAGCCCCACGCCGAGCACTAACAACGCGAGCCCACGCAACCTAATCACATCCCCTGAAGGGGCGGCAATCCCTCGGCCCATCGGCGGATGTCGTAGCGCCCCTGCCCGTCGTACTCGGCCGAGTAGACCCGCTCGCGTTCTGCTTGGGTTCTGGTGGGTGCGGGCTCCATCCTCTCCCCAATTCGACAGACCTCGGCACATACTAGCGCACGAGAATGCCAGGCGCTAGCGACCGCCTCAGCCGCTAGGTCTAGGTGCGCAGCCTCTAGGCGGTGGCGGAGGGCGGCATACTCGGGATCTGTGAGCCAGTGGATAGTGTCTCCCCTCAATGTTGCGATCCCCTGCCAGCGCCGAGAGGTCGCGGCCCGTGTCCCTGGTAACGTCCTTGGGGTCTTGCGGCCCCATCTACGTTGGTATACAGACTAGCGCTGACAGTGTGTATATCCTTGCGAGCGAATCTGAAGACGACGATGAGGTGGTTGCCTATTCTGAATCCTCAGGTCGTACTATAGAGCTGGAGTAAGCTCTACTATTACCAATTGTCAGTGGAACCGATGTACAGCGTTGTGCTTCTCTGCCATCGCGCCAGCGGATCATCTTTCCATGCGATTTCGTCGACACAACCGCTAAGCTCATGCCTAAGTTGACCATCGTTGAGCGAGCACCTTCTGTCGTATCATGTTCGACTGCACCGTTCCTGCTAGCTCACTAGGTCAGCGAGGAACTCCTCCCAGGTCCGGTGTCCCACGGCCTGTTCGGGAGCCAGGTTGGCGCCGGCCCGGAACATGCGAGCGGCCTTGCCCGGCAGCCAAACCGGTACGATCAGCCGACGCCGCTTATGGGCCCGAAGGTAGCCGCGGAGCAGGTCGGCCGCGCCGTACACCCGCGGTCCACCCATGTCGGGCACCAGACCGGCCGGCTCGCCGAGCGTAAGGTCGACGAGCCTGGCCGCTACCTCATCGGCGTCGACGGGTTGGACCCGGAAGCCGGCCGGAGCTGGCATCACGGGCAGCTTTGCCATCTGCTGTGCCCCTGTCAGGATCAGTTCGTGAAACTGGGTGGCGCGCAGCGTCGTGAACGGCAGGCCGGAGTCGGCCACGATCCGTTCTGCGGCCAGCTTGGACCCGAAGTAGCCGAACATGGCGCGGTCGACTCGGCCGCCGATCGGGATGCGGTCCGCGCCGACGGCCGAGATGTACACCAGATGCGCCGCCCCCGCCCGTGATGCCGCCCGTACCAGGTTCCTGGCCTTGTTCTCGTCGCCCTTGGGGCTGCCTGCGCAGTGCACGATGGTCTCGGTCCCGTCCACCGCGAGTTCGATTCCCTCGCCGGTGGCCAGGTCGCCGGTGACGAACTCGATGCCGTCCTCTGCCTCACGGCTGCGCCGGGTGAGCATCCGTACACCGCAACCGGCGTCCCGCAGACGCCGGACGACGAGTCGTCCGAGCGTACCGGTGCCGCCGGTGATCAGGATAGGTGTCATCATGGTTCCTCCTAACCTCAAGACTCCTCGTACCCCCACGGGAAGTCGATCTCTTGTCACATCGGACGGGTTTCGTTCGTCACTACTAGAATGACGGAACGCGACGGGAGAATGTGACAGAGATGAACGAACACGTATGGCTGGCACAGCGATTCGAGGAGCACCGGACCCATCTGCGGGCGGTGGCCTACAGGATGCTCGGCTCGATTAGCGAGGCCGACGACGCCGTCCAGGAAGCCTGGCTCCGTCTCGGCCGCTCCGACACCGGAGGCGTCGATAATCTTGGGGGATGGCTGACGACGGTCGTCGCCAGGGTGTGCCTGGACATGCTGCGCTCGCGCTCCTCGCGGGGCGAGGAGCCCCTGGGCGTGCGTTTTTCCGACCCGATCGCGAGCCGCCAGGGCGGGACCGACCCCGAGCACGAAGCGCTATTGGCCGACTCGGTCGGTCTCGCGCTACTCGTGGTGCTCGAAACGCTCACCCCCGCCGAGCGGCTCGCGTTCGTGCTGCACGACACGTTCGCCGTGCCATTCGACGAGATCGCCCCCATCGTGGGGCGCTCCCCGACCGCGGCAAGGCAGCTAGCCAGCCGCGCCCGCCGCCGGGTGCAAGGAGCGGACATAGTTCCCGACGCAGATCTCGCCCGCCAGCGAGAAGTCGTCGACGCCTTCCTCGCTGCCGCACGCGGCGGCGACTTCGACGCGCTGCTCGCGGTGCTCGACCCAGAGGTCGTGCTCCGAGCCGACCGCGGTGCCGTGCCCGCGGGCGCATCGAGGGAGGTCCGTGGTGCGCCAGCCGTGGCCAGGAGGGCGGCTAAGGGGCCGAGCCCGGGCCGCACGACCAGCGCTCGTCAACGTAGCCGTGGGAGTCGTCGTGGCTCCGCGTGGGCGGCTCCTTATGGCACTCGGCTTTACGGTCAAGCGCGGGAAGATCGTCGAGATCGACGCGATCGCCGACCCCGAGCGCCTGCGCAAGCTCGATCTGGCGGTCCTCGACGACTGACGCCCGGCGCCCCGGCCACGCCGCGCGACGCGGTCCCGCAGCCTCCCCCCATGGCCCAGCGACCGGATCACGGCGTCAGGCAGGTACGAGTCGGCCCGTTTGCCATGCGCCGCGCGCTGGGCGAGAATGCGCGGGCACATGGGTGAGGCTGACACCATCAGGGGCGTGTGGCGGACGGCCCTGGCGATCATCAGGAAGTACCCTCTGGCGGTGCTCGCGCCGGCCGCTGTACTCGGTGCCCTCGGGGAAGTCCCTGCGTACCTCATCGAGGGTCGACCCCTGCTGGACCAGGCCCTCACCCTGGTGACCGCCTACATCGCTTACTACCTCTACCTGGTATACGCCGAGGAGATAGTCAGAAAGGCCCAACGGGGAGCGCAGCGCCTCGGCCTGCGGGGAGTGCTCGACGACCTGATCGAATCCGCACCCTTCGTCCCGAGCGTCCTCGTTGCCGCGTTGATCTCACTCTCAGTCACCACCATTGCGACCGGGCTGCTGGTGATCCCTGGGGTGTGGCTGTACACGCGCTGGTCGCTGACCACGCCGGTGATCCGTGAGGAAAGCCTCGGGCCCTTCGCCGCGACGCGATGCAGCAACGAGCTCGTGCGCGGCCGCTTCAGGTTAGTGTTCATGACGGCGACCGTGGCCTATTATCTGGAAGGGGTGGTGATCCACGAGGCCGCGCTGGTGGCCGGGTCGTTCACAGGGTCGCAAACGTGGGGAGCATGGATGGGCGGTTCGATCGTGGCGACGCTTGCAATGCCCCTGGCGGCCTTCGCTACCTCGCTGGCCCACTCGAGCGTCGCGAGGGGCGCGTAATCTGTGGAGAGGCGCTTGAAGCACGGCTTCGGGGGGCAGGTTTCGGACATCAGGTAGCAGGACGACCGTATCGTCCTGCTTGAGCGTTCCTTCGACCGGCACGACGCAATAGTCGCTAGCTTATCTACGATTTCTACAGACCCACCGACGGGAAGATCGGTATAGTGGAGGCAGGGACGTAGCGAAGGACGAGAAGGAGGAGATCACCTTGCTTGGCAAAGCGGTCGAGGAAGCGATGAACGAGCAGATCAAGAACGAGCTCTTTTCGGCGTACCAGTATCTCTCGATGGCAGCGTACTGCGAGTCGGAGAACTTTCCAGGCTTCGCACAGTGGATGCGCGCCCAGTCTCAGGAGGAGACGGGGCACGCGATGAAGTTCTACGACTTCATCCTCGAGCGCAACGGCCGCGTCGTTCTGCAGGGAATAGACGCACCCGTGGTCGAGTTCGGCTCGCCCCTGGAGGTCTTCGAGCAGGCCCTCGAGCACGAGAAAAAGGTCACGGCAATGATCCACGACCTCTACGGGCTGGCGGTCAGGGAGAACGACTACGCGAGCCAGACTTTTCTGCAATGGTTCGTTACCGAGCAGGTCGAGGAGGAGAAGAACGCGGGGGACGTCGTCGAGACCCTGAAGATGATAGGAGACAAGAGCGAGGCGCTCTTCTTGCTCGATAGGGAGTTGGGCCAGCGCCGGACAGAGGAGCAACAAGCCGGCTGAGGAACCGGATCTCTTTAGGGCTGAATCTCACCTCTGCCAAGCCACCCATCTCTCCGTTCCTTGAGCCAGGTTGTTCGCAACCTGTTCGCCGCGATCCTGGCCGGCATATCCTCGGGAGCGAGGTCATGTATGTCTTTGT
>JACCSM010000201.1 GCA_013698525.1 Rubrobacteraceae bacterium | reverse complement strand
GGGCCCCCTTGAGGACCATAGACGGGTTCTCCCAGATATTGCAGGAGGACTACGAGAGAGCGCTAGACGACGAGGGAATGGACTACCTCGGTCGCGTAAGGGCGGCGAGCAGGCACATGGCCACGCTCATAGACGATCTGCTCGACCTCTCGAGGGTCGGACGCAGGCCCCTGCGCAGGGAACCCGTTGACCTGGCCAGCCTCGCCGCGGGGATAATCGAGGAACTCAAAGAGTCGCAGCCAGGGCGGGAGGTCGAGTTCGTGGCCGGGGAGAACATCACGGCCTGGGGGGACGCGAGCCTGCTCAAGGTGGCGCTCGAGAACCTGCTCGGCAACGCGTGGAAGTTTACCGCCAGGGAAAGGGGGGCGCGCATCGAGTTCGGCGCCGACAGGGACCCTGGGCCAGGTTTCCTCGCCCCCGTCTACTACGTGCGGGACAACGGGGCAGGCTTCGACCAGGCGTACGCAGAAAAGCTGTTCGGTGCTTTCCAGAGGTTGCACGGGCAGGATGAGTTTGAGGGGACCGGGATAGGCCTGGCGACGGTAGCCCGCATCGTCCACAGGCACGGAGGCAGGGTCTGGGCCGAGGGAAGAGTAGGCGAGGGGGCCACCTTCTACTTCACGCTCGGAGGCCGGGATACCGGGGACCGCGCGGTCCCTGCGAAGAAAGCCGAAATTGCGTGAGACCAGCTTGAAGAGGGTGCCAGTGATAGGGACCCTGCGCGTGCTGCTCGTCGAGGACTCCGAGAACGACGCGATGCTTCTCCTTCGGGAGCTAAGACGCGGCGGATACAAGCCCCTCTCCTCGCAGAGGGTCTATACCCCAGAAGACATGGAAGAGGCACTACGCGCAGCGGACGCCAGAGACGAGCCTTTCCAGGTTGTGATCTCCGACTATTACATGCCACGCTTCAGCGCGCCCGACGCCCTGAGGCTACTGCGGGAGCTTGGTTACGACGTCCCGTTCATCGTCGTCTCGGGAAAGATAGGCGAGGACGCGGCGGTGGAGACCATGAAGGCTGGGGCCAACGATTACCTGACCAAGGAGAACATGAGCAGGCTGTGTCCCGCCATCGAGCGCGAGCTCAGGGAGGCGGAGGTGAGGAGGGAGCGCGAGAGGGCGGAGAAGGCACTGGGCCGGAGCGAGGACCGCTTCAGACGCCTCGTAGAGCAGATACCGGCCGTCACTTACGTGCAGGAGCCCATCGACTCTGACACCCCGAAGGCCATAACGTACATGAGCCCGCAGTACGAGGCCATGCTCGGTTATCCTGCGGAGACGGAGATGCTCGACGAGGAGCACTGGCTCAGGGTGCTGCATCCCGACGACAGGGAGCGGGTGCTGGCCGAAGAGCTAAGGACCGACGAGACCGGCGAGCCTTACAGGATAGAGTACCGTCTGATCGCCCGCGGCGGAAGGGTGGTGTGGGTGCGCGATGAGGCGACGCTCGTCAGGGACGAGGAGGGCAATTCTCTGTACTGGCTCGGCGTCCAGTACGACATCACCGAGCAGAAGCGGACAGAGGAGGAGTTCAGGAAGAGCGAGGAACGTTTCAGGGCAACCTTCGAGCAGGCCGCCGTCGGGATCGTGCAGGTCGGGTTGGATGGCGAATGGCTCAGGTTCAACGACAAGTTCTGCGACATCGTCGGCTACGAACGCGAGGAACTCGGCGCGGTGAGCGTCTTCGAGCTCGTCTCCCCCGAGGACTTCGAGAGAGACTTCGGCAGGGGCGTCAGGATGCTGGCAGGGGAGCTCAGCGACTACACCGAGGAGAAGCTCATCGTCGGCAAGGGAAGGAGGCGAGTCTGGATCAACCTGACCGTCTCCCTGGTGCACGACGACTCGGGCGAGCCACGCTACTTCATCGCGGTCGCCGAGGAGATCGGAAAACGCAAGCAGGCCGAAGAGGAGCGTCAGAGAACCCAGGAACAGCTAAGGCAGAGCGAAGAGCGCTTCAAGGTGCTCGCCCAGGAGGTCGTCGAGGGAATAGTCCTTAGCGAGAACGGCAGGATCATCGACGCCAACCGCAGCCTGACCGAGATGTTCGGCTACGATCTGGGCGAGCTGGTCGGCAAGGATGCCATCGTGCTCACTCCGCCAGAGCACAGGGAGATGGTGAGGCGGCGTATCTCCGACGAGGACACCAGACCATACGAGTCAATGGGCCTCAAGAGAGACGGCACCGTTTTCCCCATAGAGATAAGACCGAGGCACCTGCCCTATTCCGGGCGTCGCATCAGGGTGACCTCCGTGATAGACCTGACAGAGCGCAAGCACCAGGAGGAGGCCCTGAGGCAGAGCGAGGCGCTCTACCGCACGGTGGTCGAGCAGGCGGAGGAGAACATCTTCCTCGTAGACGCGAAGAGCAGGCGTGTGCTCGATGCCAACGACGCCCTCCTCCGCTCGCTCGGCTACACGGACGATGAGCTGCAAGAGATGACGCTCTATGACATCGTCGCCCACGATCAGAAGAGCATAGACCTCAACATAGGACGTATTATGGAGGAGGGACACCGCTCCCTCGGTGAGAGGCAGTACCGTCGCAAGGACGGCTCGCTGGCTGACGTCGAGGTCAACGTGAGCGCCGTACCCTACAATGGTGAAAGAGCAATGTGCGTCGTCGCCCACGATGTAACACAGCGCAAGCGGGCTGAACGCATGCTGGAGGAGATCAGGGAAGCCGAACGCAACAGGCTAGCCAGGGAGCTTCACGACAGCACCCTCCAGGACATAGTCTACGCGCTGCAGGAGATACAGGTAATGCAGGTCGTCTCGAGGGACGACCGGGATCAGGCCCTGGAAGACACGGCCGATGCACTCAAACGCTCCGTAGAGGGGCTGCGCGGCGCCATCTTCGAGCTTCGCCTCAAAGAGACGCTGGACCGCTCGCTAGTCTCCTCGCTCGAGAACCTCGTTGACCTGAACCGAAGGATGGCCCGTGGGAGGTACGAACTCGACCTGGTAGTAGAGGACGATTTCCCTGCAAGGCTCCCTGGTAAGACGGGCCAGGAGCTCACGCGTCTGGTCCAGGAGGCGCTTACGAACG
>JACCSM010000559.1 GCA_013698525.1 Rubrobacteraceae bacterium | reverse complement strand
CTCCTGCACACATGAGTAGGGTACTACACACTGTAATGCTGAATTGCTGACCAGCTTTCATATCGGGAGGGTTCCCCGCTCGCGGTTCCTGAAGGTGGCGACCTCACGGTAGCCTACTTCGTGCACGAGCGCGAGACTCGTGTCGTAGCCCATTGCGACCTGATCTGGGGCGTGGGCATCCGAGGAGAGGACGATAGGGACACCTCTCTTGTGGAACATCTGGAGGAAGTCTCTGGCAGGATAGACCTCGCCTATGGGCTTCCTGAGGCCTGCGGCATTTACATCGACGACTACGCCGGACTCGGCGACGGCGTCAGCGGTCTCCTCCAGGATCGGTGTGATGTCCCTGTCCGGGAAGTGGCGGAAGATCTTTATCAGGTCAGGGTGACCGAGGATCTCGAACCGTCCGGAGAGCGTGGCCTTGCGCACGTTCGCGTAGTACGCCGCGTAGAGGTCGTAGGTTTCGTACTTGTCGTAGATCCTCTGGTCCGTGGCCCTGTCCACCTCCTCGTTGTCCACCCTGTGCACGCTGCCGATGATGTAATCGTAGGGGAGGGCCGTGGCGTCGTTGTCCATCCGCTCTTCGGCTCCCGGTACGAAGTCTATCTCGATCCCGAGCCGCAGCTCCACGTCGTGTGAGAGTTCGCGGGCCTCCTGAAATGCGGCGAGGTCTATCTCCTCGAGGTAGCGGTCGTGCTCGGTGATGCCCATCTGGCTGACGCCCCTCGCCCTGGCGACCTCGCAGTACTTCAGTATGTTCTCCACGGTCATCGGACGATCGCCGTGGGCTATGACGTGCAGGTGGTAGTCGATCAAAGGCTACTCTCCAGGAGTCGTTACTTTCGACCCTCTCATCTTATAAGATACTCGTCATGTTTATCTGTAGGAGACCCCGGAGGGGGCCGCATTGTTCGGCAGGATAGCCTACGGCGCAACGGCAGCGCTCACGGTGGCCGTGGTGGTCGCGGAGCTTCTGCACGCCCCGACGCTCCTCATCTTCGCCGCCACCGCCCTGGCCCTGGTCGGGCTGGCGTGGGTCCTAGGTCAGGCTACAGAGAGCCTCGGCCATCACTCAGGCCCGCGCATCGGCGGCATCCTCAACGCCACTTTCGGCAACGCCGCAGAGCTCATAATAACCATCTTCGCCCTCTCCGCAGGACTCACGACCGTGGTGAAGGCTTCGATCATCGGTTCGATCATCGGTAACGTACTGCTTGTTTTAGGGGCGAGCCTCCTCGTCGGGGGCCTGAAGAACGGCGTCCAGAGCTTCTCGGCCGATATCGCCGGCATCAACGCCTCTATGCTGGCCATCGTGGCCGCCGCGCTCTCCCTGCCGACCATATTCGCCGCCACCAACCCCGGTTCGGGTCCGACCACCCTGAGCATCGAGGTGGCCGTGGTGATGTTCGTGCTCTACATCTTGTACCTGATCTACATCCTCCGCAGCCCCGGAGGCGGTGCACAGAGCGAGGGACACGCCCCGTTCGGTAGAACGGCTTCGCTGGTGCTGCTGTTCGTGGCGACGGCGGCCGTCGCCTACGTCTCTGAGGCGTTCGTCGGAGCCATAGAGCCCCTGACTGAGGAGTACGGGATCTCCGAGCTCTTCGTCGGAGTCATCATCGTCCCGATAGTGGGCAACATCGCCGAACACGTCGTGGGAGTCCAGATCGCCTACAAGAACAATATGGACTTCTCGATGGGCATCTCTCTCGGCTCCTCCATCCAGGTCGCCCTGCTCGTCACCCCCATCCTCGTCTTCCTCGGACCTTTCCTCGGCAGCCCACTGCGCCTGATCTTCACCCCCTTGGAGCTCGGCGCCCTCGGCGCCGCCGTTGTCGTAACAGGCTTCGTCGCCCTCGACGGCAAGTCCAACTGGCTCGAAGGTGCTATGCTCTGCGGCGTCTACGTTATCGCCGCCCTCGCGTTCTTCTTCTCGCCGTGACAGCAAGTCAGCATGTCAGCAAGTCTCTGCCAGCGAGGGCCCACACGCAACCAAGCTGCGTGGCAAACGATGCGGGCCGTTATCTACTGCAGGGCAAAACGAACGCAAGCCGCTCCCCAACAAAGCTGAAATGCTGAAAGTCGCCGGCCGCTAACCTCTCTCCGCACGGATGCCGTACATCAGGGGAACCGTTGGGACATCTTCCGGCGGAAACATTCGGTTATCCTGTAGCTCGCGCATACGGGCGAACTTCCTTTCCCCGTTTGCGTAAGGGTACTCTTCGAGGGCCGTGATTCTTAGCCCGGCTTCGGCCAGCGCCGTAACCACCTCCCCGAGTCCCCATCGAAACAGATGACAGCCTTCTGGGTTCTCGAAATCTCGAACCCCATCGACGAACCCGGCAGGGGTGAGACCTCCGCCTGACGCGGCTACGTAGTCGCCGACGCCTTCATCGAGGAGTAGCGGTTCTCCGCCGGAAGGATAGTCGTGGACGTGGTTCCAGGCGTTGTCGAAGATATCGGCCGCAGGATGGAAGTCCACCAGCACAAAGCGCCCGCCGGGGTTCAGGATGTCGGCGATATCCCCGGCCCAGCGTCCGAGATCGGGCAGCCAGCAGATGACACCGTAGGAGG
>JACCSM010000558.1 GCA_013698525.1 Rubrobacteraceae bacterium | reverse complement strand
GATCGGCAAGGTCACCTCGGCCTGCTACTCGCCGCGCCTGGAGAAGAACATCGGGTTCGCCATGGTGCCCGTCGAGTACAGCGAGATAGGAATCGAGCTCGAGGTCGAGCGGCCCGAGGAGACGGTCCATGCCACCGTGGCCGACCGCGTCTTCTTCAAACCGGAGAAGGCCGAGCAGAATCTGGACGCCACCAGCTCATCCAAAGGGGCCTGAAAAGAGCGACGCGGCCCTGTGGCGGGGAAGGAAGTGTCGACGCAGCGGAGCACCGAAGAGACAAAGTGGACGAACCGGAGGCTGGCAGGATTTCTGCGGCATCCCGGCTACGAGGTGATACCCCTCCAGGGGATGGAGGAATCGGTCGTCGAGCATGTTCCAAAGGACATAGCGCTCACGGTTACGGCTTCGCCTGGTAAGGGAACCTGGGCCACCGTAGAGCTGGCCGAGCGGTTGGCGGGACACGGCTTCGGCGTGGCGCCCCACCTCTCGGCGCGGCTCATTCGGGACAGGCTGGAACTGGGCGAGATACTGCAGAGGTTGCGCGATGCCGGCATAAGGAAAGCCTTCGTCGTCGCCGGCGACGTCGATGAGCCAGCCGGGGAGTTCGAGGGCGCGACCGGCCTGCTCGAAGCGATCTCGGAGATCGGGCACGACCTCGACGAGGTTGGCATCACAGGCTACCCGGAGAGCCACCCCAAGATCAGCGACGAGATGACGATCCAGGCCATGTACGAAAAGGCGCCCTACGCCACCTACATAATCAGCCAGATCTGCTTCGACCCTGAGGTTACCTCGGAGTGGGCCAGGCGGGTGTGGTTGCGGGGTGTGAAACTGCCGATCCGTGTCGGTATGCCAGGCTACGTGAACCGCCAGAAGCTCGTACGGATCTCCGCCGGCATCGGCCTCGGCGAATCGGCGCGTTTCTTGCACAGACAGCGTAACTGGCTTCTCAAGCTGTTCATGCCCGGTGGCTACAGCCCAGACCGCCTGATCGAAGGCCTGAAGCCAGGCTTTGCAGACCCTGAAAGCAACATCCAGGGCCTCCACATCTACACTTTCAACGAGTTGGAGCAGACCGAGGCGTGGCGGCGCGAGATGCTACAGCGTGCCGAACCCTCCGCCTGACAGGCTGGCAGAAGAATGGACTTGTCACCAGAAAACACCACCCCGGACTATCTGGATCTCTCGCTCAGAGAATTCCTCGACCGCGTGGCCTCGGGCGGGCCTGCGCCCGGCGGAGGCTCCGTGGCCGCCGTAGCCGTTGCTCTCGCCGCCGGGCTATCAGGCATGGCCGCCCGCTTGGCCGCCGACCAGCTAGTCGACGCCCCAGGGTTGGCCGACCGCGCGGATGCCTCGAGGCGGAGGGTCGCACCCCTCGCCAGGGCCGACGCAGAGTCCTACGGGCGCGTCCTCGCCGCTCGCCGCGAGCCTGACTCTGAGACACGCACGGAACGCGTCAGGGATGCTCTCTCGGGGGCCGCCGACGTGCCGCTTGCCGTCGCCGAGATCGGGAACGAGGTTGCAGGCATCGCGGCCCGGCTGGTGGAGGATGGCAACCCCAACCTCGAGGGAGACGCGATGACCGCGGTCTTACTCGCTGACGCGGGGGTACGCGCCGCAGCGATGCTGGCCGAGATCAATCTGTCTTCGGCACGTGTAAAGGACAGCCGGCTCGGGTGGGCGAACGAACTCGTCGACGAGACCGCAGCGACCGTGCGGCGGGCCACTGAAGGCCATGGACGAGGATGAACGTGACGGGGGCTTGCAGTATAGTTTACAAACAATGTTTCTAGGAGAGGGGTAGTTCATGCCTGAGAGAAGGACGCCATTCTACGACTTCCACCGACGTTCGGCCGGTAACCTGGTCAAGGGCGGCGGGGACTTCATGTTCCCCACCTCCTACGCCTCGTCTCTAGAGGAGCACCTGAACGTGCGCAGGAACGTCGGGATGCAGGATCTCTCGACGATGGGCGAAGTGGATATCAAGGGGCCAGGCGCCGAGCGGCTGGTGAGACGACTGCTGGTGAACGAGGTTCAGGATATGGAGCCTGGGCAGCTCAGGTACTCGACGATGTGCAACGAGGAGGGCGGCATCGTAGACGACGTCACAGTCTACAAATTCGACGACGAGCACTTCATGATCGTCACCAGTTCCGGGCCGCGCCTCAAGACGAACCGTTGGATCTCCGAGCACGCCGCGGGCTCCAGCGCGTACGTCACCGACCTGACGGCGGCCATCGCCCTGCCGGTGCTCCAGGGACCGCGTTCGCGTGCCTTCCTCAAGACCGTGGTCGAAGGCGTGGACTTGGACTCCTTGCGCTTCTTCCGGTTCGCGCCCTGCCGGATCGGGGACGTGGAGCTACTCATCTCACGCTCAGGCTACACCGGCGAGCTGGGCTACGAGCTATATACACCAGCGGATCAGGCGCCAGCGCTGTGGGAGCATATCCTGCAGACAGGCCACGCATTCAACCTGAAGCCCTACGGTGTGGAGGCTATGCAGTCCCTGCGCATCGAGAAGAGCCTTCCTCTCTACGGCCCCGACATAAGCGAAGAAGACACCCCATTCCACGTGGGCCTCGGTCGCTGGGTCAGGTTCGAGAAGCGCGACTTCGTAGGCCGCGAGGCCCTGCTGCGCGTCCAGGAGAGAGGCCTGGAGAGACGCTGGATCGGCCTGACCCTGGAGAGCGAGGTCCCCGCAGCCGCGGGCGCCGGAATCTACAGCATCGCCGACGTCGCCACCTTCAGGGAGGTGGTGGAGACCGGGGCCGAGGCGGGTGAGCACGAGGACGAGTTCATGCCTGGCGAACGGCAGGTCGGGCGCGTCACCTCGAGCGCCATGGGGCACACCGTCGGCAGGATGCTTGCCATGGCCTACGTGGACACCGCCCACTCATGGCCCGGCAACAATCTGATCGTCGAGCTGGGCGGCCGGCCCGTGCCCGCCAGGGTCGCCCAGACACCCTTCTTCGACCCTGAGAACGCCCGCGTCAGGGCCAGGCCCCATGAAGACGACCAGCTCTCCGAGCTGGGCCCCGAGCCGGCGCGGCTGACGAACGCCAGGGTGCCCGCGAGACAGTCTCCGAACGGGAACACCAGATAGTGAACGTCCAGTACTCAGGTCGCTACGACGCTATCATCGTCGGCGTTGGGGGGATGGGTAGCGCCACCGCCTACTACCTCGCCCGGCGCGGCAGGCGGGTACTCGGCCTGGAGCGGTTCGGCATCCCGCACGCCATGGGCTCCTCGCACGGGCACACGCGCATTATCCGTCTGGCCTACTACGAAGACCCCTCCTACGTGCTGCTCCTCAGGCGCGCCTACGAGCTTTGGCGTGAGATCCAAGGCAAGGCCGGCGAGAAGCTCCTGCACATCACGGGCTCCATAGATGCAGGACCCGAAGAATCCTGGGTCTTCAAGGGCTCGTGGGAGTCATGCAAACTCCACGACCTCCCGCACGAGGTGCTGACAGGCGCGGAGCTCGGGCGGCGTTACCCTGGCTACCACCTTCCCCCCGAACACCTTGCGCTCGTCCAGCCCGAGGGAGGCTTCCTCACGCCGGAGCGGTGCATCGTCTCCTACGTGATGGCGGCGCAGTCCCTTGGGGCCGAGATCCACGGCCACGAGCGGGTCCTGGAGTGGGTCCCGCTGGAGGGAGGTGTGCGCGTCAGCACCGACCGCGGCACGTACGAGGCCGACAGGCTCGTGATGACCGCCGGCGCCTGGAATGGGGATCTCATCGACGTCCTCGACGGGCTCGCCGTGCCGGAGAGGCAGGTCCTCGCCTGGTTGCAACCGTCCAGACCAGATCATTTCCGGCCTGACACCTTCCCCGTCTTCAACCTGCTCGTGGACGAGGGCCGCTTCTACGGCTTCCCCGTCTTCGGCGTACCAGGCTTCAAGTTCGGCAAGTACTTCCACCTGGGCGAGACCGGCAATGCCGACGAGATCGACCGCCAGCCCCGCGACTACGACGAGCAGCTCCTCAGGAGCTTCGCCGAACGATACTTCCCTGACGGTTGCGGGCCCACGATGGACCTGCAGACCTGCATGTTCACTAATACCCCAGATCACCACTTCGTCATAGACCTGCACCCAGACTACCCGCAGGTCTCTATCGCCTCGCCCTGCTCAGGCCACGGCTTCAAGTTCGCCAGCGTCGTAGGCGAGATCATGGCCGATCTCGCCGAGAAGGGGTTTACTCGCCACGATATCGGCCTCTTCCGCCTCGACCGGCTGAGGCAAAGGGCCACATGAGACCGGTCGATCAGCGGCGGGCAACCGGCGGAGCAGACCGACGGTCGTCCTCGCTCCTTCACCAGGATGGGGGACATAAAGACGTTCTGGTAGCCGCGGGCTAGCCTCTCGCCAACAGGACGCCG
>JACCSM010000546.1 GCA_013698525.1 Rubrobacteraceae bacterium | reverse complement strand
AGGAGAAACGTGATAACCACCGTACCGAGGAGCACCGTAGCGATGAGCGTCGGTATGTCCGCGGTGCCGAGGAGCTCGATGCCTGCTGTCACGAGCCCGCCCGGCGTCAACTCCACTATCCGCTGGGCTATCGACACGAGGATCGAAGGGACCGAGGGATAGAGCCCGTGCACCAACTCCGCGATCCCGAACGCGACCACGGCTCCGACGACACCGGCGATCCCTGCTCTGCTCGTCATTGTCGTCTTCTTACCCATGTTCTTCGACACCTCTCGCTGTGAGACGCTCTCTCTAGAGGAGAGTCTATACCTTGGATCGTTGCCAGGGCCTCATAAATCCTTACAAGTACATTACGAATCCTCCCCGGAGCGCGGATCATGGCCCGACTTGACACGACCGCACTTTGGCGCTACAAAGCGTTTTATAGGCGATGACGGGAACGAGTAGGGGCGCAGAACCCCGCTAGAGCGAGCCGGGGATGGTGGAAGCCCGGCGCGGGACGCGGCCCGAACATCCTCCCCGAGCCGCCGGCCGAAAGCGGAAGGCGAGAGTAGCCTAGACGATTAGTAGGACCGGCCGGGCGAGCCCGTTACAGCGCGTGCGTTCCGGGAGACCGGTACGCCACGGAGAGGACCGGACCGTGAGGCTCCGGGCAAGTAGGGTGGTACCGCGAGGGCCTTGTTGAGGCTCCCGTCCCTACGGTGGAGCGACACTCCGCCCGAGGGGTGGGAGCTTTTGTATGAGGAGGTCCGCGATATGAAGTTCGACAAGGTCAGCCCGCAAGTAGACTTTCCGGGGCTCGAGGAGGAGATCCTCGGTCTCTGGGAGAGAACCGGCGCATTCGAGAAGTCGGTAAGGAGCAGACCCGAGGACAGGCCCTTCGTCTTCTACGAGGGACCGCCGACGGCGAACGGGAGACCAGGGTTCCACCACGCGCTGGCGAGGGCGTTCAAGGATCTGATCCCACGCTACAAGACCATGCAGGGTTACAGGGTCGAGCGCAAGGGCGGCTGGGACTGCCACGGTCTGCCGGTCGAGATCCAGGTAGAGAAAGAGCTCGGCCTCGAAGGCAAAGCGGACATCGAGCGCTACGGCGTCGAGGAGTTCAACCGCCTGTGCCGCGAGTCCGTCTTCCGCTACGTGGAGGACTGGCAGAAGATGAGCGAGCGGCTCGGCTTCTGGGTGGACATGGACGATCCTTACCGCACGCTCGACGGCTCATACATCGAGAGCGTCTGGTGGGCCCTGAAGACCCTCTACGAGAAAGACCTCCTCTACGAGGGTTTCAAGGTAAGCCCCCACTGCCCCCGCGACCAGACCTCCCTGTCCTCCGCCGAGGTTGCCCTTGGCTACCAGCAGTACCCCGACCCCGTGGTGGACCCCAGCGTCTACGTGAAGCTGCCCCTCCGGGATGAAGAGAACACGAGCCTCCTCGTCTGGACCACGACCCCGTGGACCCTCGTTTCGAACGCCGCCGTCGCCGTTGGGCCCGACGTGGAATACGCCACCGTAAAATTGGATGGCGAGCGTGTGATCCTGGCCGAAGAACTGCTCGAGAGGGTGCTCGGCGAGGACGGCTACGAGGTACTCTCCAGGACCAGGGGACGGGACCTCGAAGGCAAGAGGTACCGCCGTCCCTTCGATTACGTACCTGTGGCGGAGAGGGAAAATCTCTGGACCGTGGTTCTAGGAGACTACGTGACGACCACGGAAGGGACAGGTCTGGTGCACACCGCGCCGGCATACGGGGAGGACGACGCTCGCACGGGCCGCCGGTACGGCTTGCCGACGATCCACCCCGTCAGGACCGACGGCACCTTCGACGAGCGGGTCGGGCCTTTCGCCAGGCAGTTCGTCAAGGACGCGGACCCGGGTCTCGTCGAGGAGTTGAGGGAGAAGGGGTTCCTGTTCAGGGCGGAGGTGCTGGAGCACGCCTACCCGCACTGCTGGCGGTGCGGGACGCCCCTACTCTACTACGCGAAGAAGGCCTGGTACGGGCGGACGACCGCGGTGCTCGACGAGCTTCTCTCGGAGAATGAGGGCATCAACTGGGTCCCAGAGCACATAAAGCGGGGGCGCTTTGGGGACTGGCTCGAGAACAACATAGACTGGGCCCTGAGCCGCGAGCGCTACTGGGGTACGCCGCTCCCGATCTGGCGCACAGCCTCAGGCGATACGGTCGTGGTCGGCAGCGAGAGAGAGCTGAGGGAGCTCGCCATAGACCCCGTCCCCGACGACCTGCACAGGCCGTATATAGACGGGGTGCGCTTGAGGCACCCCGAGACAGGCGAGGAGGCCACCCGCGTCCCCGAGGTCCTCGACGTGTGGTTCGACTCTGGTAGCATGCCTTTCGCCCAGTGGGGCTATCCACACGGCGGAGCCAGCAAGGAGCGTTTCCGGAGCCAGTTCCCCGCCGACTACATCTGCGAGGCCGTCGACCAGACTCGGGGCTGGTTCTACTCGCTGCTCGCCGTCTCGACGATGTTGTTCGGCAAGAGTTCGTACAAGAACTGCCTGTCCCTCGGGCACATCCTCGACGCCGAGGGCAAGAAGATGAGCAAGTCTCTCGGCAACGTCATAGACCCCTGGGATGTCTTCGAGAAGCAGGGCGCCGATGCCCTGCGCTGGGCGCTGTACACCGCCACGAGCCCAGGCAATACACGGCGCTTCTCGATGGGTCAAGTCGATGAGGCCGTCCGCAAGTACCTGCTCACCCTCTGGAACACGTACTCGTTCTTCGTTACCTACGCCCGCATCGACGGCTTCGATCCACAGGAGGACTACGTCGAGCCCGAGGGGCGAAGCCTGATGGACCGGTGGGCCCTCAGCGAACTTCAGCTCACCGTGCGGACCGTGACGGAGAGGCTCGACGCATACGACGTGACGGCGGCAGGAAGGGCCGTCGGAGAGTTCGTGGACGAGCTCTCCAACTGGTACGTGAGACGTAGCCGCAGGCGCTTCTGGAAGGGAGAGGACGATCAGGACAAGAAGGCCGCCCACTCTACCCTCTACGAGTGCCTGGTCACCGTCACCAAGCTCACAGCCCCTTTCACTCCCTTCGTCGCCGAATCCCTGTACCACAACCTGGTAGTGAACGTGGATAAAGAAGCCCCCGAGAGCGTACACCTCGCCGACTGGCCTGAGTACAGGGAGGAACTCATAGACCGCGACCTCTCGGAGCGGATGTCCGCCGCGAGGCGCGTGGTCGGCCTCGGGCGTGCCGCCCGCAACAATGCCGCCATAAAGACCCGCCAGCCCTTGAGGGAGGTCA
Organism: Rubrobacteraceae bacterium; assembly: GCA_013698525.1. Taxonomy (GTDB): domain Bacteria; phylum Actinomycetota; class Rubrobacteria; order Rubrobacterales; family Rubrobacteraceae; genus Rubrobacter_D. The sequence continues at coordinate 1,130 of JACCSM010000546.1, read as the reverse complement.
TCGTCGTCGACGAAGCCCCTGACGGTACGGGGGGATCGCGGATCAAGGAAGGCGTGGAGAGCCTTTCTGAGATCGTGCTCGACGAACTGAACGTCAAGGAGCTCGCCTTCGGGGAGGCCGAGGACGTGGTCGCCTACGACCTCAAGCCCAACCTCGGCGTCGTAGGACCGAAGTACGGCAGGCTCGTCCCAGGTCTCAGGGCGGCCCTCGCTGGGGCTGCTCCTGAGGTCGGCGCCCGCGCCGCCGCGGGAGAGAGCATCTCCGTGGTTGTGGAAGGAGAGGAGATCACACTGTCCCCTGAGGAGTTGCTCGTCGAGCCAGGGCAGAGGGAGGGTTACACCCTGGAGCGTGAGGGGGGGCTCTCCGTCGCGCTTCGCACGGATCTCGACGCCGAGCTCGTCGACGAAGGGCTCGTGCGGGAACTGGTTCACAGGGTGCAGAACCTCAGACGCGAGAAAGGCTTCGAGATAGAGGAGAGCATCCGCGTCGACCTCTCCGGAAACCCCAGGGTCTCGTCCCTCCTGGAAGGTCGCTGGGGCGACTATTTCAAGGCAGAGGTACTGGCAAGAGAACTCGCCATCGACTCTGGCGGCCCTGGTGGCGGCTCTGAGAACGTGACGGTCGACGGGGAGGCTCTGTGGGTCAGTGTGGAGCCACTCGGCACGACAGGGTAGAGGCCCGGCGAAACGGGTATGATGTAGGGGTCACAGGCACAAAGGATTCAGGAACGGGAGGTTTCGCGTGTTTGGCAGAAAGAGCCGGGCGGAGAAGCTAAGAGAGCAGGCCGAGTCCAACTCGCTAGTCCCGATGGCGACGCTGGCCGCGGCCTATACTGGCGCCAAGCCGGTGATCGAGCGCCTGCTCTACGATGACGACCTCAGGGACAACATCCGCACGTTTATCGAGTCGGCCCGCTCCATAGTAGACGAGCTCTCCGACGAGGACCCCACCGAAATCGTCACCAAACTGTGGGACGATGACAAGCTCCGCGGCCAGGTCGAGGCCGCGGCGGGGGCCGTCAGTCAGGGCAGCAAGCGGATACGGGGCGAGAAGGTTCGCGTGCGCGGCGGCAGGGGCGGTCGCCTGCTGTTCCTCGTCCTGGTAGCGGCCGTAGGCTTCCTGTTCCTGCA
>JACCSM010000537.1 GCA_013698525.1 Rubrobacteraceae bacterium | reverse complement strand
GGGGGATCAGGGCGATGTAGTGGCGCTCTTCTTCATGGCCGGCTATTGACCCAAGTGTAGGGCGGAAGCCCGGACCTGGTCCGAGCTTTTGCCGGCCTACGAGGATCGTGGGCTGAACGTGTTGATGGTCTCGATCGACCCCTCGGAGACGGAGCAGTCGATAGAGCAGTTCAACGACGCGGCCGGCATAGAAGAGCCCCTGCCGACGGCCCTGGACGACGGCACGGTCGCCCGGGAGTTCGCCGTAAACGCCCTGGAGACGACGATAATACTCGACCGGGAGGGAGAGGTCGTCTTCCGCGAGACCGGACCCAAGGATGAGCAGACCCTCCGGCAGGAGATCGAACAGGTCCTGTGAGCGAGCTTCAGGCCGTGTTGGCGGGTTGGATCTCTGAGCTGACCACCGTGCTACCCGTCGGTTTCGCCTTCGGGGCCGGGATGGTCTAGGCCGTCAACCCTTGCGGGTTTGCGATGCTGCCGGCCTACCTCTCGCTCTACCTCGGCAGCCACGAGGACGACTTCCGTAAACGCTCCCCGGTGCGGCGGGCGCTGCGGGCGCTTCTGATCGGGGCGGTCGTCTCGCTGGGGTTCATCCTCCTCTTCGGGTTGGCGGGCATCGTCGTCTCGGCGGGCGGGAACGCCATCCTCGGGATCATGCCCTGGGTAGGAGCCGTGATCGGCGCGGTTCTGGTGCTGATGGGGATCTGGATGCTCGCCGGTCGGGGTCTGTACACCGGCGTCTTCGAGCGGGTCGCCGAGCGGGTCGGCGATCCCAAGGCGACGAGCGTCCGGAGCTTCTTCCTCTTCGGGCTGGCCTACGGTCTGGCCTCGCTCAGCTGCACGCTGCCCGTGTTCCTGTCCGTGGTCGGGAGCAGCATAACCGCCGGTAGTTTCGCCTCGGGAGCAGGACGGTTCCTGAGCTACGGTCTGGGCATGGCCTCGGTGCTGCTCACCCTCACCCTCGCTCTGGCATTCTTCAAGCAGGGCGTGGTCCTGTGGTTCCGCAAGACCGTACCCTACGTCCAGCTGGCCTCGGCCGTCCTCCTCGTGGTGGCGGGCGGATACATCATCTACTACTACTGGCCGAGTCTCGCTGCTTAGAGACAGTGACGCTCCACTCGGCCCTGGAGACTTTACCTGAGAAATTTTGAGCTGTGGTGACGAGTGAAGCCCGGCTGCGCTTAGGGTGTAACCTCGATCGTTTGGCCCTCTACGACCTCGCCAACGACCGCGCCCGAAGCCCGGTGCCTCTTCAGAGCGCCGACGAACGCGGAAGCCCGCTCGCCCGGCACCGCCACGAGCAGGCCGCCGCTCGTCTGCGGGTCGTAGAGGGCAAGCAGTTCGTCTGGGCCGACGCCGTCGGGTCGGACGCGGTCTCCGAGGTACTCCCGGTTGTTCTTGAGGCCGCCGGGGTAGCACCCCTCCGCGGCCAGAGCGACCGCTCGCTCCCAGACCGGCACCGCGCTCCGGCGCACGACCGCCCCTAGCGGAGCTGTGCTCGCTTCCAGCATCTCAGAGAGGTGCCCGAGGAACCCGAAGCCTGTGACGTCCGTGGCGGCCGAGACCTCGACCTCGCGCAGCGCGGCGCAACCCCCCTTGTTCAGGGTCGCCGCTTCCTCGACGGCCTCCTCTATCTCGGACTCGGAGACCAGGTCCCGCTTGAGCGCGGTGGTCAGGATGCCGAAACCGAGAGGCTTCGTCAGGACGAGAGCGTCACCAACCCGCGCACCGGCGTTGCGTACTACCCGATCCTCCTCCACGAAGCCGGTAACCGAGAGGCCATACTTCGGCTCCTCGTCCTGCACCGAGTGGCCGCCGCAGAGCTTTGCGCCGGACTCCTCGATCTTGGAACTTCCGCCGGTGAGGATCTCGCGCAGTATCCCGAGGTCGAGCGTGCCGGGAAAGCCGACGAGGTTCATTGCCGTCAGGGGCTCTCCGCCCATCGCGTAGACGTCGGAGAGGGCGTTTGCTGCGGCGATCTGGCCGAAGCGGTACGGGTCGTCCACGATGGGTGGGAAGAAGTCCACCGACTGCAAGAGCAGGCCGCCCCCGAACGACACGTAGCCCGCGTCGTCGCGGGTATCCATGCCGCTCACGAACTCGTCGGTTGCGGGCGAGCCTGCAGTGAGATCCACAAGTACCTGCTCCAGGACCCCCGGAGCGAACTTGGAGCCTCAACCAGCCTTCTGCGAATATTTCGTCAGCCTTATGCGCGTTTTTTCGTCCATGGCGTGAGTATAACCTCCTGACCCGTTGCTTGCGCCGGGGCGTGGTCTTCCGAGAAGTTCCGGCCGACTTCCTCGAGAAGGTCGCCCACCGCCTCGCGTTCGCGTTCGGGGAGGGTCAGGGGACGGCGGGCGGTGCACCACGCCTTCAGCGACTCGTAGAACACGGTGTCGGTCTCGGCCCGCTCCAGCAACAGCGCCAGGGTCCTCTCATCCCCGACGGGGTAGTAACCGAGGTAGTCTTCGCCCAGCATCCCTACGTTGCCGGGTATGCGGGAGGCGATCACGGGTACACCAGCGGCGAGCGCCTCGGCTACCGCGTTCGCCCCGCCCTCCATGATCGAGCTCTGCACGAGCAGGTGCGTCCGCGACAGCAGGCGCCGCACCCGCCACCGGGGCACCTCGCCAAGCCAGTGGTAGCGGGGTTGGGCCGACATAAGGGCCCGAGCCTGCTCGGCGAACTCTTCACTGTTGGCTTTCCCGGCGTGCGTGATACGGATGCGCGAGGCGGAGGGTAGCAGCCGGGCGGCCAGGGCGCAGCGGAAAGGGTCCTTCTCGGCGCGCAGGTTGCCCACTACGCAGATGTCGAAGAAAGTCTTCGCCGGGGTCTGCGAGTGGATGGGTTCGGCCGACTGGTAGATCACGCGCGCCTTCGCGCGATGCCGCGGTCGAAGCTCCGCCAGCCCGGCCTCCTGCAGCACGACTATACGAGTGGCGAGCTCCAGCGAGTCCTGGGCGTCCTCGTCGAAGCGGATATCGCGGTAGAGGTCGGTCCCTGTGAGGACGACGATGAGGGGGTGGCGGGGATAGGTGGCCGCGTAACACCTTATGGAGCGGTGGCTGCGCCGGGTGTGCAACGCGATCATCAGGTCGGAGTGCTCTCCGCTCCAGGCCTCTTCTAGCAACACCTCGTGCCCCATCTGACGCAGGAAGCCGGCCCAACGGTCGGCGGTAGTCCGGTTGCCGCTGCGCGACCCCGCCGCGGCCGGCGTAACGAGGCTGATCTTCA
>JACCSM010000536.1 GCA_013698525.1 Rubrobacteraceae bacterium | reverse complement strand
TGACCCTCGGACCGCCGATAGAGAATGGTTTCTTCTACGACATCGAGGTTGCCGGGCGTCTTACGGACGAGGACCTGCCGCGCATCGAGGAGCGGATGCGTGAGATCGTCGCGCGTGACCTGCCGATTGAGCGCGAGGAAGTCTCCAAGGCGGAGGCCGAGGATCTCTACGTGGACAACCCCTACAAGACGGAGCTCGTCGAGGCCCTGGAAGACGGTGAGATCACGGTCTACAAACAGGGAGAATTCTTCGACCTTTGCCGCGGACCGCACGTCCCGAGCACTGGCAGGCTCGGCGCCTTCAAGCTGCAGAACATAGCAGGGGCCTACTGGCGCGGCGACGAGAAGAACCCGATGCTAACCCGCGTCTACGGTACGGCATGGCCGACGGAGAAGGAGCTCAAGGCTTACCTGAGAAGGCTGGAGGAGGCGAGAGCCCGGGACCACCGTAAGATCGGCAAGGACCTCGAGCTCTTCGCTTTCTCGCCCGATACGGGTGCCGGCATCCCGCTCTTCCTGCCCAAGGGGGAGATGTTGCGGCACCTGATGGAAGACTACGTGCGCGAGATCCAGACGCACCACGGCTACGAGCACGTGTGGACTGGGCACCTCGTCAACGAGGCCCTGTACGCGAAGTCTGGACATCTGGAGCACTACAGAGAGTCGATGTTCCCCCCAATGATCGACGGCGAGACGCGTTACAGGCTCAAGCCTATGAACTGCCCCAGCCACATGACGCTGTATAACTCGAGGGCCCACTCGTACAGAGATCTCCCGCTAAGGTACGCAGAGTTTGCAACGCTGTACCGCTACGAGAAGAGCGGGGAGCTCACAGGACTCACGCGGGTGCGCAGCCTGACCCAGGACGACGCGCACGTGTTCTGCACGGAGGATCAGATCCAGGAAGAGTTCGCGCGGGCGCTCGAGATCGTGCGCGAAGTCCTCGATACCTACGGGTTCGCAGACTACCGAGTCCAGCTCTCGTTGCGCGACCAGGACGTGGCCAAGTACGTCGCCGACGATGCCAAGTGGACGCGGGCCGAGAAGGAGCTGCGCGAGGCGCTCGACACCGCCGCTATCGCCTATGACGAGGAGGCCGGTGAGGCCGCCTTCTACGGCCCGAAGGCCGACTTTATGGCCAAAGACGTGCTCGGGCGCGAGTGGCAGCTCTCGACGATTCAGGTCGACTTCATCCAGCCAGCAAGGCTGGGTTGCGAGTACATCGGCGAGGACGGCAAGGCGCATACGCCCGTGCTCCTGCACAGGGCCGTTACCGGTTCCACGGAGAGGTTCATGGCTGTCCTGATCGAACACTACGCAGGCGCTTTCCCCGTCTGGCTCTCTCCCGTGCAGGCGGTCGTCATCCCAGTAGCTGACAGGCACGTGGACTACGCCAGCGAGGTACAAGACAAGCTCGCCGCGAGAGAATTGCGGGTCGAGGTCGACGATTCGCAGAACAGCATGCAGAAGAAGATCAGGGAGAACTCGCGGCAGAAGATCCCATACCTGCTCATCGTCGGAGACAGGGAGGCCGATGCGGGCAGTGTCAACGTGCGCCGGCGCGGAGAAAAGCAACAGGAGGAGATGGAGCTCGGCAACTTCGCTGAGGCCGTCTCTCGGGAGGTCAGCTCGCGCTCGTAGGATCATATAGACACGAGACTCGGGAGCGCGGTATAATTAAGTTTGTAGTTGGGGTCCGCGTCCGTCCGGCGCACGAGCAAATCCATCGTCCGCGGTGGACGAATGGCCCCGAAAACTCGATTTCGAGAGGAGTGGTGCGCAGTAGCGACTGAAGAAGAACCCCGAATAAACGGTCAGATCCGGGCACGCGAGGTGCGTTTGATCTCGGCCGACGGCGAACAGCTAGGCATCAAGCACATTCGCGAGGCCATGGATTACGGTGAGAGGGCTGACCTCGATCTTGTAGAGGTAGCGCCGGACGCCAACCCCCCCGTGGTCCGAATGATGGACTACGGCAAGTTCAAATACCATAAGGAGCAGGACCGCAAGGCAGCCCGCAAAAAGCAGGTCAACGTCAACGTGCGGGAGATAAAGCTCAGGCCCAAGATAGGCGACCACGACTTCAACACCAAACGTGGCCACGTCGAACGCTTTCTTCGCGGCGGTGACAAGGTAAAAGTCACGATCATGTTCCGCGGACGCGAGGTGCAGCATCCCGAACTCGGAGAGAGGCTCCTGAGGAGGCTCGCAACCGACCTCGATGAAATCGGGCGTATAGAGAGCCAGCCCAACCTGGACGGGCGCAATATGGTAATGGTCATGGCCCCGAAGAAGGAGTCCAGAGAAGGGTCGCAAGCAGAGGCACAGGCCCCCCAGCCGAATGGACGTAGGGAGAGGGCCGCTCGCAGATAAGCAACAGTTTGATACACTAGTGTGACGACAGAAGGAGGCGAAACGGCTCTTACTCCCGTGCCGCGAGCCTCTTCGCAGGTGGATCGAGCAGACGAAACGTGGAGGACACATGCCGAAGATGAAGACCCACCAGGGTGCTTCCGGGCGCTTCGAGGTGCGCAAGAACGGCAGGCTCAAGCGCCGCCGCGCCGGGCACAATCATATGCTGGAGAAGAAGAGCCGGCAGCAGAAGCGGCGACTCAACACGGAGACCGACCTGACCCGCTCAGACGAGAAGAAGCTCAAGCGTCTTCTGGGGGAGAGGTAGCATGGCACGCACGGCGCGCAGCGTCCACGCCCGCAAGAAGCGCCGCAAGGTTCTAGAGCAGGCGAAAGGCTACCGCGGGACCAAGCACAGCTCGTACAAGCGGGCCAAGGAGCAAGTCTGGAAGAGCGGCGTCTACGCTTACGAAGGACGAAAGCAGCGCAAGAGGGACTTCAGGGCGCTCTGGATCCAGCGCATCAACGCCGGCGCTCGCCAGCACGGCCTCTCCTACTCCAGGCTCATCCACGGTCTGAGGCTCGCCGAGATAGACCTCGACCGCAAGATCCTGGCCGACCTCGCCGTCACGGAGCCGGAGATCTTCGGCGCCGTCGTAGCACAGGCGAAGAACGCCCTGGACGGAAAGCCGGTCGACCGGCGGGTCGAGGTAGAACGGAGCACCGAGCCCGAACAGCCCAGCCAATCCGCCCGCAGTACGCTCGAGGCGCCTGCGGAGCAGACGGAGCAAGCGGAAGAGACTGAAGCTTCGGAAGCGGAGATCGAGGCGACCGACGCAGCCGAACGCAAGGCCGAGGAGCTGAACGTGGACCTCTCTCGCGTGGAGGGGACGGGCCAGGGCGGGCGCATCACCGTCGGCGATGTCGAGAAGGCTGCCACCGAAGACGAGTAGCCGCGAGATGCCGGGTTCCCCGGCGATCTCTCCCAGGCGGGCTGCGAAGCTCAAGACCAAAAAGCACCGCGAGGCCGAACGCCTCTTCCTGGCCGAAGGGGCCGCTGTTCTCGAGGAGGCTCCCACAGAACCTTTACAGGTTTTCGATGAGGTAGAGCAAATACGTCGCGTTTCGACGCTCAAGACCCCTGCCGGCCCTGTCGGGGTCTTCCCTTTCCTTGACGTAACCGCCACCCGGCTATTGTCCTCTGTGCAGCGCGTCGTTCTGCTGCACGGGGTTCAGGATCCTGGGAACGTTGGTACGGCCATCCGCTCCGCCCACGCCTTCGGTGCCGGTGTCGCCCTCTCTAGAGGCTCCGCCGACCTTTACAACCCGAAGACGGTAAGGGCGACGATGGGGTCCATCTTCCACACCCCTGTGGCGCGGGAGGTCGAGACCGTCGACTTTCTGGCCGAGGCAGGCGGCGCCGGTTTCGGTCTCATTGCTGCCGTCCCCGAGGACGGGGGTATGCCAGGGACGCTGCCCCGTAGCAGGCTCGTACTCTGTATCGGCGCCGAGGGCGCTGGCTTGCCCGAAGACGTCGTCCGAGCCTGCGAGATGCGGGTCTGCATACCCTCGCTTGCGCCCTCGTTGAATGCGTCTGTGGCGGCGTCGATCCTGCTCTACGAGGCTTATTCGCGTGTGCTAACATAATCGCCCACTATGACGGTGAGCGAGCGCATCGAACAGTTGAAATCCGAGGCACTCTCGGCCGTCGCCTCCGGTGCTTCCACTGCCGATCTCGAAGACATTCGAGTACGATTTCTCGGCCGCTCCGCGGAGCTAACCGAGATAAAGAAGAGCATCGGCACCCTATCGCCCGACGAGCGCAAGGAGATCGGCAGATCCTCCAACCTCGCCTCCCGTGAGATAGAAGCAGCCCTGGGCTCTAGGGCCGAAGAGGTCGCGGCACGCGAACAGGAGGAGCGTCTGCAGGCCGAAGCGGCCGACGTCACGCTGCCTGGTGTCCCGTTTCCGAGGGGGCATCTGCATCCATCCCAGATCGTAATAGACGACGTCATCGACTTCTTCGTTGGGCTTGGTTATCGCGTCGCCGAGGGGCCCGAGGTCGAGACCGACTACTACAACTTCACGGCCCTGGGTATACCGCCAGGCCATCCTGCACGCACGATGCAGGACACGTTTTTCGTGGATGATGGGCTGGTTTTGCGTACGCAGACGTCGCCGATGCAGATCAGGACGATGCTCGCGCAGGAGCCGCCCGTCTACGTGGTGTGTCCGGGACGCACGTACAGGCGCGACTCCGACCCGACGCACACGCCGATGTTCCACCAGATCGAAGGTCTCGCTGTGGACAGGGGCCTCACGCTCGGGCATTTGAAGGGGACGCTCGGGGCGATGGCCCGTCACGTCTTCGGAGAGGGCGTCGAGATCCGGGTTCGGCCAAGCTACTTCCAGTTCACCGAACCGAGCGTAGAAATGGACGTGAGCTGCTTTGTCTGCGGCGGCAGGGACCCGCACTGCAAGGTCTGCAAAGGCGCGGGTTGGCTCGAGATGCTCGGGGCAGGTATGGTCGATCCCGGCGTGCTAGAGGAGGTCGGCTACGACCCCGAGGAGTACACCGGATATGCCTTCGGGATGGGCCCTGACAGGATGGCGATGGTCAAGTACGGTGTCCCGGACTTGCGCCTGTTCTTCGAGGGCGACCTCCGCTTTCTGCGTCAGTTCTAGTTCTAGAAGGGGATCACCTTGCGCGTACCGTTAAGCTGGCTACACGAGTACCTCGACTTCGACCTCCGAGCCGATGAACTGGTCGACCTCTTTTCCCTCCGCAGCCAGGAGATCGACGGCGTCTACCGCCTGGGCGTGATCGAGGGCGAGGTCGTCATTGGTGAGGTCGTCGAGTTCGGACCGCATCCCAACGCCGACAGGCTCTTCGTCGCGAAGGTCGACCTCGGCGGCAGGGAGGTGCAGATCGTAGCCGGCGCCCAGAACCCTCGCCCCGGTGTCCGCGTACCCGTCGTGCTGCCAGGCAGCGTTATGTCCGACGGGACGACGCTGAAAAAGGCGAAGCTGCGCGGTCTGGAGTCCTACGGGATGATGATGAGCGAGCGCGAGCTCGGCATCTCGGCGGACCACGGTGGGATACTCCTGCTCGACGATTCTCACGAGGTCGGGCGTCCGGTCGCCGAGTACTTCCCGGTCGGGGAGACCGTCCTCGACATCGACGTTACCCCGAACAGGCCTGACCTGTGGGGCATGATCGGGGTGGCCAGGGAGCTCGCCGCCATACTGAAGACGGAATACAGGATCCCCGAACCATCTTTCGCAACAGGGGGGAAGCCGACCCGCGACTTCGGGCTCAGGGTCGAGGCCGAGGATCTATGTCCGCGTTACGATCTCAGGCGCATCTCCGACCTCGAACCTGGGCAGGTGGCGCCGCTGTGGATGCGGCGCAGGATCTACGCTGGTGGCATGCGGCCTATAAACGCTATCGTGGACGCGACCAACTACGTGATGCTCGAGACCGGCCAGCCCATCCACGCTTTCGACGCGGTCAGGGTGCGTGAGGGAATCGTCGTCAGGCGCGGGAGGACGAGGGAGAAGATCACACTCCTCGATGGATCCACGCGCGTGCTCGACGAGGAGGTGCTCGTGATTGCCGACGAGGAGCGCGGGCTTGTGATCGCCGGGTTGATGGGCGCCGAGGACGCCGAGGTGGGGGAGGAGACCACGGACGCCTTGATCGAGGTCGCCACATTCGAAGGCCGCAACATCCTTCAGACCTCCCAGAAGCTCGGCCTGCGTACCGACGCCTCCGGCCGCTTCGAACGTGGCCTCGACCCGAACATGGTGGCCTACGCGATGGACCGGGTGAGTGCCCTGCTCACGCAAGCTCCTGGAGGGAGGAGCGCCGATGACACCCTCAGCCACTACCCTGAACCCGTAGAACCCTGGCGCGTACCCTTGCGGCTCGGGCGGGCCGAGCTGCTGCTCGGCATGCCTGTGCAGATGGAGGAGGCAGTCGAACGTCTCGAAGCACTCGGGTGCGAGGTCGAGCGGGAAGACGGAGAGTTGTGGGCCACCGTTCCGACCTTCAGGAGGGATCTCCGCCGCGAGGCCGACCTCGTCGAGGAGGTCGGGAGGCTCATCGGGCTCGACAGGGTGCCCGAGACGCTGCCCGCCGTTCCGCAGACCGGGGGACTTACGGAGGGCCAGCAAAGGACGCGTTTGCTAAGGCGTCTGCTCGCTGACCTCGGACTCTCGGAGGCTATCACGTACCCGTTCGGCCCTGAGCGCTGGACGGAGGACCTCGGCCTGGAAGATGGGACCGTCAGGCTAGAGAACCCCCTGAGCGCCGAAGGCGGCCATCTGCGGACCAGCATCCTGCCAGGGTTGCTCGACGCCACGGCCCGAAACAGGGCTTTCGGGGCGCGGGGGGGAGCGCTGTTCGAAGTAGGGAACGTGTTCTTCGCCGATGTTCCGCAGGACGAGCTGCGAGAGGCCGCGCTGCGGTTCCGCATGACGGGCGAGCGCGGCGTTCAGGAAGCCGGCCGGCTCATGGGCGTGCGGGAGGTTAGCAGGATCGGGGTCGTGCTCGGCGGCACCGTGCGTCCCGCAGGCTGGAACGTGCCCGAGGTCAGAGCCGGCTTCTTCGAGGCGAAGGGCCTCGTCGAGCGGCTTGTGCCGGGCGCCCGTTTCGTCCCTGCGACGAGGCCGTACCTGCATCCAGGGCGCTCGGCGGCGGTGCTTGCCGGTGACAAGGAGGCAGGCTGGGTCGGGGAACTACATCCCGAGGTCGCCGGGAGGTTCGGGTTGGACGGCTGGCCTGTCGCCGCCCTGGAGTTGGACACTGCCTTGTGCCAGCCGGCTCCGGAGCCCCGATTCGAGCCTTTCGTCAACGTTCCAGCAGTCGCCAGGGACCTGGCCGTGCTCGTCGAAGAACGGATACCGGTGGGCGACATGCTGCGCTCCGTGCGGGATTTGCCCGGCCAATTGCTGACCGAGGTACGCGTCTTCGATGTCTATGCGGGAAGCCCCGTTCCACCGGGACAGAAGAGCGTAGCCTTCGGCTTCACGTTCCAGGGCGGGAAGACGCTCACGGACGAAGAGGTGGACGCTGAGGTCTGGCGCGTCCTGAGCAGGCTCGAGGACGAGTTCGGCGTACGCGTCAGGAGTTAGACTCCCACTCCGACTTCAGGATGCTCATGAGGATGGCGTCGTGGAAACCGGAGCGACGCTTTATGGCCTGGCGGAAGCGTCCTTCTTCCACGAAGCCTAGTCCCTCGTAGGCCGAGATGGCCTCCTCGTTGAACTCGAAGACGCTCAGGCCGATGCGGTTGAGCCCCAGCTCCTCGAAGGCGTAGCGCAAAAGCCGGCCGATTGCCTCTGTCCCATAACCCTGGCGGCGGTCGTTCTGATGGCCCACGATCACCGATAGCTCCGCCGACTCGTTAGCCACGGTCTTGTTCATGAGGCTGATCACTCCGATAGGCTCGTCGTTGCCCTTGATATGGATGGCGAAAGAATCGTCCGTTTGCGAGATCTCCCTGTCCTCGAACAACCTCTCGACCGTCGAACGGCTCAGGGGCGATGGCGCCCAGCTCGTCAGGTGCCATATCTCCGGGTCCCCGTACCACGCCGCGTAGAGGTCGTAGTTCCTACGGGAGTGGCGCCGCAACTCGATCCTCTCACTTTCGAGCGTTCTGGCTCCGTCGTCAAGCTGCACGGCAAGGAATATACCGGGTTTGGCAGGGATGTGCCACGCTCGCAGCGATCATGAGTACAATGAGTAGGTATTGTACGGGGCCGTTGTAGGAGAGTGGGGGGACCGGAGCCGTGTCCTACTCGTTTATCCGGAATCGAATGATGGACTGGTTGTACCATGCTGACCCAGCATGCCTCCACGAGAGGGGCAACGACCGTTGAGCCCCAGGAAGACTGCGATTCGGGCTAATCATGCCTGCCCTGGTAGGACGCTCGAGGCGGTCATGGTGAGTATCGGCCCGTGCTCTATTGGTGCTTGGGGTTGGCATTATGCCTAAGCCGGTAGGGAGCTCCCAGCGCTACATGCCAGGTCTCGATGGTCTACGGGCCATCGCCGTACTTGCCGTTATCGCTTACCATTTGGATCCAGGCTTGGCACCAGGGGGGCTCCTCGGCGTTAGTGTGTTCTTTACCCTGAGCGGTTACCTGATAACGGACCTGCTCCTCGGCCAGCGAGAGGCCTTAGGACGCCTCCGTCTCGGCGACTTCTGGCTCCGCAGGGCGCGGCGGCTCCTGCCCGCCCTCTTCCTGATGCTTGCGGTGGTAGTGGCATGGGTTACGTTGCTGGATCGGTCCTTGCTCCCCGGCCTCAGGGGAGACGTGCTCGCTGCCGTCGCCTACGTGAGCAACTGGTGGAACATCGTCCGCGACGCCTCCTACTTCGCCCGTTTCGGACCGCCGCCGCCGCTCGACCACCTGTGGTCCCTGGCTGTGGAGGAACAGTTCTACCTGATCTGGCCTTTCTTGCTCTGGCTCGGCCTGCGATACGTTCCAGGGCGCTTCACGCTGGCCGGCCTGACCCTGGCTGGTGCGGCCCTCTCTGCCGCAGCAATGGCTTGGATCTACGAGCCCGGCGTCGACCCGACGCGGGTCTACGAAGGAACCGACACCCGAGCCTTTGCCCTCCTCGTCGGTGCCGCCCTGGCCATGGTGTGGCCGAGCCGCAAGCTTCGCGCCGACCTTATTACCGTTCGGGGCCGCCTCTTGTTGGATACTGCCGGAGTCGTCGGGCTTGTCGTCATAGGGCTCTTGATCTGGCGGACTAGTGAGTACTCGCCGCTTCTCTACAAGGGTGGGATCTTACTCCTTACGGTGGGCACGGTCCTGGCTGTAACCGCCCTCGTGCATCCCGCAAGCTGGCTCGGCGTGGCCGTAGGTTGGGCGCCGCTGCGCTGGCTTGGGGTGCGCTCGTACGGTATCTACCTCTGGCACTACCCAATAATCGTGCTCACGGCACCGAGCATGCAGCAGAAGGCGAGCCTTGGCCTGGAGGTGATCCAGGTGGTTGCGACCATAGCAGTTGCCGCCCTCTCCTGGCGGTTTTTCGAGGAACCCATCCGCCGCGGCGCCATGGACCGGATCTGGGCTCGAACCCGATTCAAGGTCAGATGGTGGAGGGCCGCCGCACCAGCAAGTTATCTGCCTCGGCGACCGTTACTCACCGGGGTGGTATCCGTGGTGGCGGTAGCGGTCTTAGCGTTGGACTGCGCCGGCCTCTCCGGGATGGTCAGCCCAAGCGCCCAGAGCAGTGGTCTTGCGGCCCGATCCGAAAAGGGACCCCTGGACGTAGGGGTCTCGACACACAACACGGCCGCTGCTCCGACCACCACTCCCGCTCCGGAGCAAATGTCACAGAAGGCCACGTCGCTGGAGACAACCTCCCCCAACAATCAGGGACGCGGGCGAAAGTCATCGGAGCCAGAGTCAAGAGAAGCTGCGTCGTCCACCATGTCCTCCTGCAACTCGGTTGCTTACATCGGCGACTCTACGTCGGAAGGCATGGTTTTGCCGAGCTATTTGCCCAACCCTGACCACCGCCTTGGGGCGCAGTACGCGCGGGTAGGCGCCACGTCGCAGTACTTCGAGATCTCGGGCGCCAGGTCGATCGTCGAGACCCTATCGGCGAATCAGGCCAGTGGCTACACGATAGCTCGTGATCTGAAGGCGAATGGCTTCCGGGGATGCTGGGTGATCGCGCTCGGTAGCAACGACACAGCTAACGTCTACGTGGGTTCGATAGTGGGGCTCGAGGCCAGGATCAGGCGTATGATGCGGGTGATGGGCGGCCAGCCGGTGTTGTGGATCACCGTGAAGTCGCTGCTCGATACCGGACCCTACTCGCAGGCCAACATGCAGGACTGGAACCGTACCGTTGTAGACGCCTGCGCGAAGTACTCGACCCTGCGGGTCTTCGACTGGGCTTCGCTGGTGGAAGATAGTTGGTATATCTTGGACGGTACTCACTACACCTCGGAGGGCTATAGGCACCGCGCCCGTCTGTCCGCGGACGGGCTGGCCCATGCGTTCCCCGCCTCAGGAGAGAGTTCGGATTGTGTCGTACAGTAGCTTCTGGCGGGTCGCCCGTAGCCGGCGGGGATGTTATAAGGGTTAGTAGGATGGAGGTTTCATCGAGATGAAGGTTTTAGCGGACCGTATAGTCACCCTCGGGTTCGGCAAGTACGTAAGGGCCGACAACATCGTGGCCCTCGTCCCGATAGAAGAGGAGCGGGGAAGCGGACGTCGCACGCTCGTCTACGTCGACGGCCTGCCCGAGCCGCTGGTGGCCGGCCGGACGGAAGGGACGATCCTCAGGGACATGGTCGGCGCCGAGAGCGGGGCGGCCGAGCTGCTGCGCGAGTTGCAGTTGCAGATCGGCCAGGTCCGTCCCCTGCTGAAATCGTCCATTCGTTCCGAAGCGGGGCTTGATCTCGACGAACTCTCCCGCCGCATAACGGACCTTACGGGGGAACAGGCATCTCCGCAGATGTTCTGAAGGCCGCCTTCTACAACAGGGATCCAAGGCAGGTCGCGGTCGACCTCCTCGGCTGCATACTCTCCCACGAGACTCCCGAGGGACGGACGGCGGGCGTGATCGTCGAGACCGAAGCATATCGTCCCGAGGACCCCGCGTGCCACGCTTACAAAGGACCGACGATGCGCAACCGTAACATCTTCGGCCCGCCCGGCATCGCCTACGTCTACCTCTCCTACGGCATCCACAAACTCCTCAACGTCGTCTGCGAGCCCGAGGGCGTCGGGAGCGCCGTCTTGATCAGGGCGCTCCGCCCCTCCGACGGCGAGGATTTGATGGCCCAGCGACGAGGCCGCACCCGAAACCTGTGCAACGGTCCTGGTCGCCTGACCCAAGCCCTAGGCGTCGACCTGAATTACGACGGGCAAGATCTCACCTCGGGTAGCTTGACTATCTCGGACGTAGGAGCTCCGCCTGAGGGTATCGTCGAGACGACCCGGATCGGCATAACACGCGGGACCGAACTGCCGTGGCGTTACCTGGTCGACGGCGACGAACACGTCTCCGTGCCTCCGAAGGCTACCTGGGGGCGGCGCTAGCACTGGAACGCGCGTCCCTGTAACGTGCGGCTCCGGCGCGCTCGGCCCGAGTGGGTCTGGCTCTCGATGGGGCGACGCTGGATGCTGAGGCGCTCGCTGCGGCCCGACGGGTCTTTGGCGCCCGCTCCCGGGCTCTCGATGGTGTGGGCGCCTGTTTACGGGCGCCTGCGGGAGTATTCTTCGCGCCGTGTTCGGGGGCTGTGGAGCGATCTTCTGTCTCGGGTATCTCGACGCCATCGAACTGTTCGATAGGTTCGCCTCTCATGATGACCTGCGTGTACGACTTCCAGATCTGGGCCGGGGTGATGCCACCTGGGAGACCGTGCAACTTGCGGGCGTATTCGAGGACGTATTCGAGGGTCTCTCCGCCTTCGGCGTAGCCCATCCACGTGCCGGTAACCAGTTCGGGGGTAAAACCTATAAACCAGGCGTCGAAGAAGTTCTCGCTAGTACCCGTCTTGCCTGCGACGGGACGGTCTCCCAATGAGGCGTCCTTCGCTATACCTTCTGTGACGTCGCCTATCATGATCTCGGTCGCCTCATTGGCTATGTCCTCGGAAATGACCTGTTTTCCATCAGGATGCTCGGGCGCCACGTAAAGTACCTTCTCCTTGTCACTGTCCTCATTGCTTATTACCTTCGAGATCGCGGTCGGTTCGACCCTGCGTCCGTCGTTCGCAATCGTCGCGTATGCTGTGGCCATGTCGAGAGGAGAAACCTCGTACGCGCCGAGCACGATGGAAGGCTTGGGATGTTCGGGGAGATGCGTGGCGATCCCGCATCTCCTTGCGACCTCCGCGATCTTCTCCGGTCCGTTTTTCAGGCCACGGCCACCAGCGTTCATCGCCAGGTCCGCGAACACCGTGTTATCCGACTTCCAGAGCGCCTCTTTCAGGCTGATCTCACCCCGCACGATGCCGTCGTAGTTCTGTACCTCCCACGTCTCCGGTCTGTCGAGCCCGACGTCGACCTTGTACTCTTTTTTCTCCGAGACGTAGCTGGTATTGGGATCGATGCCTTGCTCCAGGGCTGCGATGAGGGCGAACGGCTTGAACGAACTGCCGGGCTGGCGCCTGCCCTGGGTGACGAGGTTGAACTGGGCGTTCTCGTCCCTGTCACCGACCATGGTCTTTATACGGCCGGTCCCTGGCTCTATGGAGACGAGGGCGAGGTCGGGGTCGTCCGCTCCGGGGAGGTATCCAGAAGGTCCGTAGGCGATATCGTGGGCGGCGACCTGCTCCTTCAGGTCTATGGTGGTGTAGACGCTGAGGTCGCCTTCGAGAACGGTATTCACGCCGTAACGACGTATGAGCTCGTCATGGGTGTACTGCGCGAAGTCGCGGGTGAGATCAGGCCCCGTGAACCCCGACCTGGTCGGCGTGTTGGCGGGCCATGCCTCAGGCAATGGCTCCTCGAGGGCCTGATTGTAGTCCTGGCTAGGAATATAGCCTGTGTCGAACATCTTCGTCAGTACGAGGTCTCGCTGATACCGTGCCCCTTCGCGGTCCTCTCCGAGGATCGACGGAGACCACAGGAGCCCGACCAGGGTCGCCGACTCCGCGACGCTCAGGTCCTCGACCGACTCGTTAAAGTAGGTTTCGGCGGCCGCCTCCACCCCGTAGGCGTTATTACCGAAGTAGACGGTGTTCAGGTAATCGGCGATGATCTGGTCTTTCGAGTTCTCTTTGCGCTCCACCTCTATGGCGATGAGAGCTTCTTTGATCTTCCTCTTGATCGAACGGTCCTGCGAGAGATAGGCGTTTCTTACGTACTGCTGGGTTATAGTGCTCGCGCCCTCGACGGCCTCTCCGGCCCTGATGTCGACCCAGAGAGCGCGCATGATCCCCCAGAGGTCGACGCCGCCGTGCTCCCTGAAGCGCTCGTCTTCTTTGGCAACTACGGCGTCGAGCAGGTGCGGCGGCATCTCCGATAGCGAAGCCGTCTTGCGGTTCTGGCCTTCGAATATCGTCCCGATCACACGCCGCGAGTCCTCGTTGCCGCCGAGCGGGGCCGAGTATATGTAGGTGGGATGGGTCTCGTAGGTCCGCGGCTCGTCCAGCCTCTGCACGCTCTCTATGAGCCCGAGGTACCCACCCGCCGCGAAAGCCACACCAGCAACAAGCACGCACAGAAGAAAGACGCCTGTGACGCGCAGAATCCTCGAAGCCAGGCGCTTTTTAGAAGATCCCTTGCGGTGCTCGGGTAGACGTACCGGCCGTCGCGACTGCCTGTCCCGCCCGCCCCGACTCCTTTTCTTCTGGTAGGTGCGGGCCATCAAGCCGGTATACTACACTACGCCGACACAGGTTACATTGGTATTGCGAGAAGGTTGCGATCTGTTAATGAAGGCCTTTCGAGAGCACCGAAAGATCTACAGGAACGCCGTGGATGTGATCCCACGAGAGGAGCTCGACCGCCGTCTCGCTGGTGGCGAGACCTTGCGGGTAAAACTGGGAATAGACCCCACGGCCCCTGACATTCACCTCGGCTTCGCTGTGGTACTGAGGGAGCTTCGTGCATTCCAGGATCTCGGACACACCGCTGTGCTAGTGATAGGAGACTACACCGCGCGCGTCGGCGACCCTTCAGGACGATCGAAGACGCGTCCGATCCTCTCGCCCGGGCAGATCGAGGAGAACACGTGGAGCTACCTCCAGCAGGCCTATGTGATCCTCGACCGCTCCAGGACCGAGGTCCGCCACAACTCCGAGTGGCTCGCGCCGCTGACGATGGCTGACCTGATAGGGCTGACCAGGGCGACGACCTTGGCCCGCATACTGGAGCGCGACGACTTCAGCAAGCGCTACGCCGCGAACGACCCAATAACATTGACGGAGCTTCTGTATCCCCTCATGCAGGCCTACGACTCCGTCGCGATACAAGCCGACGTCGAGCTCGGCGGCACCGACCAGCTCTACAATTTGCTCATGGGCCGGCAGGTGATGGAGTACTACGGGATGATCCCGCAGTGCGTCGTCACGACCCCGCTCCTCGTCGGCACCGACGGAAAGATCAAGATGAGCAAGTCCGTCGGCAACTACATTGGCGTAACAGACCCGCCGGGTGAGATGTTCGGGAAGGTAATGAGCATCCCCGACCATTTGATGCCCGACTACTATTCCCTTCTGCTCGACAGACCTATGCCAGAGGGCGAGCCCGTCGAGCAGAAACGCGAGCTGGCCCGCTCGCTGGTCTCTACGCTCCACGGGGATTCCGCCGTGGCCGGCGCCGAGAAGCTCTTCGATGCCGTCGTGCGCCGCGAGGTGCCCGAGGACGCGCCTGTTGTCCGCTTACCTGCGCGGGAGGAAATCTGGATAGTCGACCTGATCACCCTCGCCGGCTTCGCCAAGACCAATGGCGAGGCGCGCCGCTTCGTAAAGGGAGGAGCAGTCAGGGTCGGCGGCCGGGTCGTGCGCGACGAGAGGCTCTCGCTCCCGAGTACAGAGCTCCAAGGCAAGGTCCTCCAGGTCGGCAAACGCCGCTACGCCCGTCTCACCCTCTGAAAAATACCAAGAACGGGTTTGACACCTCGGGGCCTGGTGCTATACTTCTCTAGCTGATGACGGGGAACTACTTGAAAATCGAGAGCGGCACATAGGGTAGAACTCCCGACAGATTGGGAGCGCTTACCTGGCCCGCCGAAAGGTGGGCGTTTTAGTCGCTTTGAGAAGGTAGACTCCGTCGGCTCCGCCGAGAGGCAGGGGCTTGAGGCCTTGAAAACTGGATAGCAGTGAAAGATTGGGTAGTAGAACCCGTCTATAACCGCCGAGACTGACTCTTTGCGGTCCTGGA
>JACCSM010000394.1 GCA_013698525.1 Rubrobacteraceae bacterium | reverse complement strand
CGGTCGCCGACGTGCAGGCGTGGTCGGGGTTGGTGCGGTTGAAGGACCGCATCCGGGACCTCGCGCCGGACCTTCGCGTGTTCCGGGATGAGGATGGAAAGGAGTTGCTCGACGCGCCGGACGCGCCCCTGCCGCCTCCCAATACGCCTGCGCCCGTGCGCTTCGTGCCCGACTACGACAACCTCGTGCTCTCTCACGCTGACCGTCGGCGTGTGATCTCCGACGAGCATCGTAAGTTCGTATTTCTCTCCGCCGGCCGCGTGCGGGCCACGTTCCTCGTGGATGGTTTCGTTGCAGGTACGTGGAAGGTGAAGAAGTCCCGAGGCGCCGCCACCATCGTGATCGAACCGTTCGAGTCTCTCCCACAAGACGCATGCGAAGCTCTCATCGAAGAAGGGGAGCGGCTCGTTCGCTTCGTGGAAGGCGGCGCCAGAGCGTTCGAAGTCCGGTTCGCGTAGAGAGCACCGGAGGTTCGGGCAAGCCTCGTCTCAGGCGGGAGATTCGAGCAGCTCGCCGAGATGCCGGTTTATCTGCTCGGACTGACAACGCCGTGCGGTTCCACTGCTTCGCCGCGCTGGGCGAGGAGCCGGAGATAGAGGTAGGATGGGATACATCTCCACCTCGTAGATTGATCTCGAAAGGAGCGTGAGTGAACTTCGATGACGCTGTGATCCGGGAGCAGGACGAGAAGGTAAAATCTTTCCTCCAACCCAGTACGGATATTGCTGGTGCAACGACTGGGGCGGCCATAGGCTGGCTAATTGGCGGTCCGCCGGGTGCCGTACTGGGGGCTGGTGCTGGTCCAGCGGCGGCGTGGACTCTGCGCCAACTCGCCCTGGAGTTTCGTGAGCGGGTGTTGGGTCACAGGGAGGAAGTTCGAGTCGGGGCGGCGATCACCTTCGCAACGGCCAAGATCAAGGAGAAGCTGGAGGCTGGCGAGCAGCCTCGGCAGGACGGTTTCTTCACCGACGCTCACGATAACAGGGCCGCCGCAAAGGAGGTCTTTGAAGGGGTGGTGCTCGCTGCCCAGCGGGAGGCAGAGGAAAAGAAAGTCAGGCTGTTGGGAAACCTGCTCGCAAACCTTGCGTTTGAGGAAGACGTGGACAGGGAACAGGCGAGCCTCCTCGTGAAGCTCGGCGAGGACCTTGCGTACCGTCAGCTGTGCCTGCTGGCTCTGTTCGCCCAGAACACCATTGTTGGAGGCGGGAACAATCGCTTCGGTCTTCGCGCGAGCGATTACAGAGCCAGCGAATCGGATGGCATGGGGTTGATTATGGTGCTGCAAGACGCTTACGCCTTGTACCAGCGAGGACTGGTCGGCAACGGTGGAACCGCCATGATAGCGGTTACGGATGCGAACCCAAGCCAGATGATGCCTGTGGGAGCCGCGTTTAGCTTGTTCAATCTCATGGAGTTGTGGACCCTTCCAGACGACGACCTGAACGGGTTGATCCGGCTTCTGCGCTGACGCGCAGGTGGGCGATCCAGGGAACGAGAACAGGCCACCACGGGCACCTCGCGTGTTGGAGTTGCTGAAAAGTGGCGTATTGGTCTCCGTCGCCGCCTGGGTGGGTAATGGATCTTTGGGCAGAGACACGGCCGGGAGCCTTACGGGCTGCTCTCCTCATCGAGAGTCCCGAGTGCGCGCCCTGGGCTACGGGTTCCTGGTCTGGGTTGTAAACGGTGGGTGATTCGGGAGGTCCACCCTACCTCGACAGGTACTCCGGGCTGGTGACCGCGCCCTCGGATGCTGATGAGACAAGCGCCGCGTACTTCGCCATCACTCCGGTGCTGAAGCGGGGCTGAGGGTCCTGCCAGTCCGCCAGACGCGACTCTATCTCCTCGCTAGAGATGTCCGCGCTGAGGGTGCGGTTCTCCAGGTCGAAGGTGATGGCGTCGCCGTCGCGGAGGGCGGCTATGGGGCCGCGATGGGCCGCTTCGGGGGCGACGTGACCGGCCATGAGGCCGCGGGTCGCGCCGGAGAAACGACCGTCGGTCATCAGGGCGACCGATTCGCCGAGACCCTGGCCGACGAGCGCGGCGGTGACGCCGAGCATCTCGCGCATTCCGGGGCCGCCTTTAGGGCCTTCGTTCCGGATCACCACCACGTCCCCATCCACGATGCGCCCGGCCTGGACCGCCTCCATCGCGTCCTCCTCGGAGTCGAAGACGCGGGCTGGTCCCGTGTGGGAAAGGCGCGTGTAGCCAGCGACCTTGACTACGCATCCCTCCGGCGAGAGGTTGCCGTGAAGGATGACGAGCCCTCCCGTATCGCGCAGCGGGCTCTCTACCGGGACGATCACCTCCTGTCCCGGCGCTTCCTCCGCGGAATCCACTTCCTCGGCGACGGTCTTGCCTGTCACGGTGAGCTGCTCGCCATCGAGATGGTCCGCATCCAGCAGGCGCTTGCCGAAGAGGCGGGTGCCGCCCGCCCGGTCGAGGTCAACGGCGGTGAAGCGTCCGCCGGGCTTGAGGTCAGCGATGATGGGCGTGCGATTGCTGACCCGGTCGAAGTCGGCGATGTCGAGTGGGATGCCGGCCTCGCGGG
>JACCSM010000508.1 GCA_013698525.1 Rubrobacteraceae bacterium | reverse complement strand
CGTCTCGCCCGCGCAGCCTTTGAGCGCGGCGAGACGTTCTCTGAGGCTGTCCGCAAGTTCCGTGTCCCGCGCCGAGCCATTTAGCTGGTACGGGTCCTCGTCCAGTTCGTACAGTTCGATCTCGCCGGTGGCGTATCTCGTGTACACCGCGTCCTGAGTATGCACGGCTTTGTAGGTGGGGATGTATGGTGCGGCGCCGGCCTGATCTTGCCAGTGTTCGATCAGGAACGCCGTGCGCCAGGGGATGGCGGCGTTGGCGAACAGGGGAGCGAGCGAACGTCCGTCCACGTCAGGGGGCTCCTCCACCATCGCCCAATCGGCGAAGGTCGGGGCCAGGTCGGTATTTAGGGCGATCTGGTCGTAGACCGCTCCGGCTGGAACCCCCGGTCCCCGCATGTAGAGCGGGACGGATATATCCTCCTCGTAGGCGGCCTTCTTGCCTCCCGGAAGCCCGTGTTCCCCGAGCCGGAAACCGTTGTCCGAGGTGAAGACGACGTAGGTGTTCGCCAACTCGCCCGTTCTCGCGAGGGTCCGCATCACGTCCGTTACGCTCTCCGAGACGGCGCGCATGGACCGCAGGCGATTTCGGTGCTTGGCGTCCTCGGGGCCGCGCCCGGCGTTCTGGCGGACCCACCGCGGTTTGTCACCCAGTCTCTTCTCGCCGATGGAAGGCACCCGCGGTACTCTGGCGCCTCGGAAGTCTTTCGCGTACTTGTCCGGGTAGGGCGAGGGGCCGTGCGGGGCGTTGAACGAGAGCCACATGAAGAAAGGCCGGTCTCCGGAGGTCCGGATCTCCCGCACCGCCTTGTCGCGCATCACGTAGGTGTCAAGGCGGCGCTCGGGGTTGTAGCTGACCCCGCGCCCGTTCTCGTAGAAGCCGATCCTGTCATTCCTGTACGCCCCCCGGTATCCGTACCAGCGGTCCCATCCCCTCGGCACGTAACCACCCTTGTAGCCGTTGAGGTACTTGCCGACGAAGACCGTCCGGTAGCCGCCAGCATCCATCTTCGTCACCAGGTTCCGGCGCTCGTTTCCCTCGTCCCGAAAGTCCTCCAACCCCCCGAATGAAGACCCATTGCCCCTGACGCGGTGGTTGTGCGAGTATTTGCCCGTCAACATCGAAGTCCGCGACGGACAACACAGCGAATGCGTGACATAAGAATTCTCGAAGGTCGCCCCCGATCCCAGCCCACCACCCGCCCCGATCTCTCGTTGTATCCCCGGAAAGTTCCTCATGGTACGCTCGTCCAGGTCATCGGTCATTATGAGGAGGATGTTGGGACGCCCGGACGATGCCCGGTCAGCTGTCGTTTCCGGATCGACCGCAGCCCCAATCGCAGGGGCGGGCTTTCGATCCGCCATCTCCGAAAACCGGTCCTGCTTCGCGGCGAACCCCATGACGATCAGCGACAGCGCCACCGCGGCGAGAATCGTCACCAGACGCCTCGCGACATCCGCCGCGAAGAAGCCAGCCACAGAAGAACCGCTGCCGATCCAAGTCCCCATCCCGGCATTATACGCCTGCTGCCACCAGCCCCGCGACGCTATACTCTGCCTGGTTGACCAGATTACAGTAACTGTGTAGTATTCGTGCAGAGGGTTTGGGGGTGGTCCGGCCCGATGCGAGGAGGTTTTTCATGGACGTGATGCGGGGTCTCGGCGAGTATGGGGAGAGCACGCCGCTTGGGGGCGTGGAGAACCTGATGCTTCACTTCACGCCGTATTCGGAGGACTGGTCGAAGCTGCCGGTCATCGTCTCGGGCGAGGGCTGCTACGTTACAGACGACCGGGGACGGAGCTACGTGGATGGGCTCGCGGGCCTCTTCACCACCCAGGTCGGGCACGGCAGGGCGGAGTTGGCCGAGGTGGCGGCCACCCAGATGAAAGAGCTGGGCTTCTTCCCTAACTGGAGTTTCCAGCACCCGCGGTCGCTGGAGCTTGCCGAGAAGATGGCCCAGATAGCGCCGGGGGACCTGAACAGCGTCTTCTTCGTCTCCTCGGGTTCGGAGGCCGTTGAGACCGTCATCAAGCTCAGCCGTCAGTACCACAAGGCCAATGGCGAGGGGGGCCGGTTCAAGGTCATATCCCGCAAGATCGCCTACCACGGTACCACGATGGGCGCGCTCTCGGTCACGGGGATCCCCTCTTTCAAGGCCCCGTTCGAGCCGCTGTTGCAGGGCTTTCACCACGTATCGAACACCCAGCAAGATCCGGAGGGCGCGGCGGACGCCATCGAGGAAGCCATCGAGTTCGGGCCGCCGGAGACGGTCGCCGCGGTCATCCTGGAGCCCGTCCAGAACGCGGGTGGGTGTCTCGTGCCGCCACCTGAATACTGGAAGCGGGTGCGTGAAATCTGCGACAAGCATGGCGTGTTGCTCGTCTCGGACGCGGTGATCTGCGCCTTCGGTCG
>JACCSM010000500.1 GCA_013698525.1 Rubrobacteraceae bacterium | reverse complement strand
TTGTACCAGGGCACGGATACCTCCACCATTTCGGCGGGCCATGCCATGCTTACGGCGCGGCGGCCCTCCCTCCTCGAGTTCCTGTATTCCTCCTCGATCGCCACCCTGATGATTATCTCACCCGTCTCCGTGGTGAGCGGCCCCGAGACGGCACGGAATCCTTCGATGTGCGAGCCGTCTTCGGACATCAACAGCACCTGCTGTCCAGGGTCGGGCACTAGGGGAGGCCTACTCTTGCCGAACGTCATCTCCTCACCAACCGTATCCTGACTCCTTGGGGCAAGATATCTCAACCGGCTGTGATCCGCCATATGCAATCTTCGCCGTTGGCGTACGAGCTCTCCCCATGCCGTCTAGAGCCGCGAGAGCGCCTCAGGGATCGGGGTCTCTCCGGCCAGGACATCAAACGTCTTGTGGTATGTGTTCCCGTTTTCGAGCGCGGCGGCGAAGGTACGGGCAACGTCTTCGCGGGGGATCTCACCCCGCCTCCCGAGCTTCTCGGCGGCCTGTATGGTGCCCGTGCCCTCATCCTCGGTCAGGCCTCCTGGACGGATAATGGTGTAGTCGAGACTACTGCTCCTCAGTCTCTCGTCGGCGCGGGCCTTGGCGCGGAGGTAAGGACGCATCGCCTCAGAGCCTCCCTCGGGGTCGCCCGCGCCCATAGCGCTTAGCATCAGGTAGCGGCGCACCCCGTGTTCCTCCGCAGCCTCGACCAGCTTGGCGGCCCCGCCGTAGTCCATCGTCTCTTTGCGCTCGGCCCCGCTCCCCGGTCCGGCTCCGGCGGCGAAGACGATGGCGTCGCACCCCTCGACCGCCCTCCCTACTCCCCCTTCGACCTCTTCGGCTTCGAGGTCGACCACCACGGGCCCGGCGCCGTCGGCCTCGACGTCTCCTGTCTGCTCCTGCTTGCGGACGAGTCCCCTGACCTCGTGGCCATCTTCGACCAGCATCCTTACCAGACGCCTCGCCGTCTTGCCGTGCGCGCCAGCGATCAGAATCCTCACGAAACTACCTCCTTCGAGCCAGGACTATCCTGGAGTTTATACCCATCATTCTCAGCAAGTCAGCAAGTCAGGGAGATGCTGTCGCAGAAGCGGACGGTGAAGCGGTCGGGGACGCTGTTGGCGATGCCGTTGGGGAAGCCGTCGGGGGCGGTGTCGGGCCGGTCGTCTCCGGGGGCGCGGTACCTGGGGTGGTCGCCGGCTGGGTCCTGGGCTGTGGCCCCGCAGGATCGGTCGGAGGATCGTAGAACGGGGACAGCAGGGCGGAAAAGACGACGGCGACCGCTACGGCGGCCACGGTGCACACGGGCGCGAGAACGATTGCCAGAGGCACGCGCAGTCCCTCGGACACCCTTCCGCGCAGCATGTAGTAAAGGAGCAGAGCGAATACGACGAGCACGGAGATCAAGAGCCACAATGGGAATCCAAGGTCGAGTACACTCATGCCTCTAATCCTCCCAGCGCATCGCCGCGACCACAGAACCAACACCGGCGGCTATATCGACGATCAGTACGAAGAAGATCCCTGTGAAAGCCCCCACTATGACGCAGACCAGTTCCCCGCAGAGCAAAGCCAGCGTCAGGTATCCCATCGGCAGGATCCTCACTGGGTCTACACTTCCTCTCTCCGGTGGATTACAGGGCGCAGCCTAGAGGATAAACGTAACGTCGCTGTAACGATCCAATAACGATCGAGGATATTGTAGTATGGAAGACGTTTTTCGCGGGTCGGGAGATCGAGGAAAAGCCGGAATCGGCCGGGAACCCTGGCTGGATACAGTTCGTCGGGGCAACGGAATAGGATCGGGCCGGCAAGGAGGGGGAAGGTGCCGAAGGCCCGATCCTATGAGCAATGTCGCCGGGCCTCGGGGCCTGAGAAAGAGGTCCTCGCCCGGTCTTGCAATACTCTACGATGCCAGGAGCAGGCGGCGCATCCCTCAAATGAGTGATTTTTCGGAATCCGAAGAGATTATGGCGTTCACGGCCCGACGGGACTCTATCCCTGATCCAGGTACCTCCGAAGCGCCCTGGCGTAAGCCGGCGCCAGCTTTCGCGCCCTGGCCCAGTCCTCGGGACTCACGCCGAGCCTGGCGCTGCGACGGATCTGATGGAGGTCGTCGTCCAGGCTGCCAGAGCGCTCGCCGACAACGAACTCCTGGCGCATGGCCTCGAGGTCCTCTCTGGTCAACCTCCTCCGACGGTCTCCCATGCATCCTCCTCTCGCCGAAAGAGCAGGGACCAACCTAAGCGTAACCCCACCCCACTGCAGCGGCAACCGTTGGTGCTCCGGTTCTTCTCGATAATCCCACGACACAAAGGTCTCGGGAGCCAGTCTTCGGGGTGGTAAGGGACGGCGCTCTCGTGCAAAATACCATCGTCCGCCGCCGGCGGCAATCGTTGTAGGGGGAGCGCGGCCAGGAGACCTTCATCCGGCCGGTTATCAGAGGAGAGCCACGGGTGCGAGCAAGAATGAACCTAGTCAAAGGAGCCGCGACCTTCATCACGCTCCTGATCTTGCTGGTCTTGGTGCCAGTGTCCGATCGGCCCGTGGCCCAGGAGACAAAATCCCAGGCTCCTCCTGGGTCCCCGAAGCTGGCCGCCGGGTCCTGGACGCTCATCGACGCCGACACAGGCCTCTACCTGGCCGGCAAAGATCCGGACAAGCGGGTCGCTATAGCCTCGACGACCAAGATAATGGTCGCGCTCGTCGCGCTGGATGAGGGCGTGGACCTCGACGAGCACGTAACCGTCTCGGAGGACGCAGCCTCCTACGCAGGGTCCATCTACAGCAACGTTGGCCTCTACCCCTACGACCGCGTGAGCGTCAGGGATCTCCTCACGGCGGCCCTGGTCCCTTCTGGCACCGACGCAGTCTACGCCCTGACTGAGCATCTGGGAGATGGGAGCGTGGACGAGTTCGTCGCCAGGATGAACGATAAGGCGAAAGAGTTGGGCCTGGATAACACTCAGTTCGAGAACCCAGCCGGCATCGACGCCCGCGGTAACTACTCGAGTGCCAGCGACCTTGCGAAGATAACCAGAGAGG
This sequence comes from Rubrobacteraceae bacterium, assembly GCA_013698525.1. Lineage (GTDB taxonomy): Bacteria > Actinomycetota > Rubrobacteria > Rubrobacterales > Rubrobacteraceae > Rubrobacter_D. The sequence continues at coordinate 1,461 of JACCSM010000500.1, read as the reverse complement.
CGATGAAGTACCCTGAGTTCCGCGAGATCGTCGGCAAGCCCGAGGCCACGATATCGACGCAGGACAGGGAGATAGACGTCTTCACCACCAACCTGCTCGTCGCCCCAGGGTCGGGCTACGATTACGGGCCTGCGACGGGCGTCAAGACGGGCACCTCCGCCCAGGCCGGACCCTGCCTCGTGGCCACTGCAGAGAGCGGCGACGAGTCATACATCGCTGTGGTGCTCGACGCTGCTGGGGACCTGCAACGTTTCGAGGCGGCTACGACGGCGCTCGAGTACGGCTTCGGCGAGTACGAACGCGAGCCTCTCGTCGAACGCGGAGACTCCTACGCGGACCTGAAACTGCCCTACCGCAGGGGCGAGACGGTGAAGCTTGTCGCCGCCAAGGACGTATCCGCGCTCGCCGGCCCAGGCCTGGAGGTCGAGCGGCGCCCGACGAACGAGGAGGCGCCGCCCTCCGCCGAAACCGGGCGCAAGCTAGGCACCGTCGCGGTCTCGGTGGAAGGCCGCAAGGTAGGCAACAGCCCCCTGGTCGTCCAGAAAGGCTACGAGGCGGCCTCCCTGTGGCAGAAGGTAACGTACTGGGCGGGGGGGCTGAAGCGGTGGATCCTGTCCCGCTGAGCACCAGCCGACACGCCCTCGGGGCCGCGGGCTCAACCCCGAGGTTCCGCGTCCTCCAGCGCCGAGGATGCTATATTCGCACCCTGTAGGGTTCACGAGCGGAGGAGCGTCACTTGGCCGGGTTGGGTGTCGGGCAGAAGATCACATACTTCGAGTTGCCGGACCAGCAGGACTATCCCTGGAGCCTCTCGGGCCAGTTGGAGATGGGACCCGTGGTGCTGGTCTTCTACAGGGGCGACTGGTCCCCTTTCTGCAACGGGCAGCTGGCCACCTACGCGAGGGAGATCGAAGAGTTCGAGGGGCGCGGGGCCCAGATCGCCGGCATCAGCGTCGACCCTCCATCCAACAACGCGAGGATGGTCGGGAAACTGTTGCTTCCTTTCCCCCTCCTTAGTGACCCCGAGGGAGAGCTCGCCAGCCTGTGCGGCCTGTGGAATGCGGAGGAGGGCGTGGCCGTGCCTTCCGTCGTCGTCGTAGATCAGTCAGGGGAGGTACGCTACCTCTACTCAGGCACAGACGTCTTGGACAGGCCGGGGGACGATGAGGTCCTCGCGGTCCTCGACGAGCTCGACAGCAGGATAGAACGCCTCACGGGCGGACCAGAGTTCCGGATAGGAGCAGCGCAGGCAAGGGAGAGCAGCGCCCGCCCAGAAGGGCGAAGCGCCATGGAACTGGAGCAACTCACCCCCTACTATCATGGCGTCTACTTCAGCACTGAGGTCCTCAAGGAGAGGTTCGGAGGGTGGGGTCGCTCAGGAAAGGAGGCGTTCGGGGAACTGGACGCCTTCCAGCAGATGGTACACACCTACATACAGGCCCTGGAAGAGACCATCAGACT
>JACCSM010000451.1 GCA_013698525.1 Rubrobacteraceae bacterium | reverse complement strand
CCCCGGGTGGCGCTTCCGCTCCTCCCGCCGGTACCGCCGCGGGTACGACGACATCTCCCGCTGCGGTAGGGGAGCCGGTCTTGCTTGGGGACGTGGCCGAGGTGCGCGAGGTGGGCTCGGACCTATCAGGGATCTCGCGCACCAACGGGGAGCCGAGCGTTGGCCTGAACGTAATCAAGGAGACCGACTCCAACACCGTCGAGGTCGCCGCCGAGGTCGAGAGAGTACTCGATGACGTGCGGGACGAGATCGGGCGAGATCAGGTCGTGGTCGTGGCCAACACCGCTACCGACGTCGAGGAGTCGGTGAACGGGCTTGTCGAGGAGGCGCTCGTCGGGGCCGTCCTCGCGATACTCGTGATCTTCGCCTTTCTGCGCTCCATGCGCGCCACCCTGGTCACCGCAGTCTCCCTGCCTACCTCTGTGCTTGCCGCCCTCCTCTTCTCCTGGGTAGATAATCTGACGCTGAACGTCATCACCCTCGCAGGCCTGACGATAGCCGTTGGCAGGGTGGTCGACGACGCGATCGTGGTGCTCGAGAACTCCTACCGTTACGTGCAGAACGGCTACGAGCCGGAGGAGTCTGCCCTCAGGGGGACCACAGAGGTAGCCAGCGCCATCACCTCATCGACGCTCACGACGATCGCCGTCTTCGCCCCGCTCGCCCTAGTGGGCGGAATAATCTCCAAGTTCTTCGTCCCGCTCTCGCTGACGGTCGCCCTCGCGCTGGTCGCCTCGCTGGTCGTGGCCGTGACCATAATCCCCGTGCTCGTCAGCATCTTCCTCAGACGACGTACCGGAGACCCTGCGCCGCAGAGGACGGATGAGGACCCTGACGAGGCCCCCGAGCACGGGGGCAGGCTGAGGAATGGTGGCGGTTTCGCCCGCTTCCTGGCCGGTGTAGGCCTGTTCTTGCTGGCGTCGGTGGCCGCGCTCGCCGTCGCCTCGAGTGCAGGAGCGCTCGGCAACGTGCCAGGACTTCCTTCCGGCTTCGTCGATAGGGTAGACGGGTTCGTCTCAGGAATCGGCCCCGGCTCTCCGGTCTTCTTGGCTGTGGTCGTAGCTCTGCTCGCCGTCGGGCTTATCGTGGTCCTGGCAGCGCGGCGTTCCAGTGGCGCGTCGGAAGGGTTGCTCTTGCGGCTCTACACCCCGATGTTGCGCTGGAGTCTGCGCCACAGGCTGGCTATGTTGCTGCTCGCGCTATTGGCTTTCGCCGGGGGGCTCGGACTCGTGCGGTTACTGCCTGTCACCTTCTTCCCGCCGAGCGAGGAGCGTCTCCTCATCGCTGACGTGGAGTTGCCGGCGGGCACGGCCCTCGGGCAGACGAGCGACAGGCTGCGCCCGTTCGAGGACTTCCTGCAACAGGACGCTGGCATAAAGAGTTACCAGGTCTCCATCGGTGGTGAGGATACCCAGGACCCCGAGTCCCCCTTCAGGCCTGGCAACAGAGCCCAGGCCTTTATCAACGTGAGAGAGGGATCCGACGTCAGTGAAACGCTTGATCGAGTGGATAATGAGGGCGACGAGCTCTACGGGGAGAACTTCCAGGTCCAGATCCTCTCGAACGGCCCACCGCAGGGCGGGCTCGAAGCCGTCCTCACCGACGGTTCCAAAGAAGAGCTCGCAAGGGCGGCGGATCTCGTCACTGAAGAGTTCCGCAAGCTCGATGACGTGAACAACGTGGAGAGCGACCTCTCGGGCGGCAACCCCGAGGTAGAGATCAAAGTCGACCCGGAGAAGGCCGCGAGAACAGGCCTCTCGCCCGTACTGGTCTCGGGCTCGCTCGGCTCCCTTCTCGGGGACAGCACCGTGACGACGGTAGGGGATACACCTGTCGTGGTCGGCGTGCCCGAGAGTTCACTTGATTCACTGGATGAGGTAAGGGGATTGCCGGTCGGGAGTGAGATCACCGTTGGGGACGTCGCCGAGGTCAGGGAGGTTGAATCTCCAGCTGCCGTAAGTCGCACCGACGGGGAACGTGCCGTCACGGTCACGGGTGGGATCACCTCCACAGACACCCAGACGGTCTCGACGGAGGCCCAGCGGGCGATCGCCGACCTCGACCTGCCGGCGAGCGTCACGGCGCAGGTCGGCGGCGAGAACGAGGACATAGACGAGAGCTTCAGGAACCTCTTCCTCTCTATAATCGTGGCGCTCGTGCTCGTCTTCCTCTTGCTGGTCGTCTTTTTCGGCTCGCTACTCGTGCCGCTGGTGATACTGCTCGCCGTGCCCCTCACGACGGTCGGGGCCTTCGGCGCGCTCTACCTCACGAATACGGCCATCTCCGTGCCCTCGCTGCTCGGCATCCTGCTGCTTATCGGGATCGTGGTCTCGAACGCCATCCTGCTCGTCGACTTCGCCGTCAAGGCGCAGGACCGTTACCAGACCTCCGATGATGCTATCCTGGCGGCCGGTCAGGCGCGGCTTAGGCCCATCTTGATGACGGCCTTCGCCACCATCTTCGCCCTGCTGCCGCTCGCCCTCGGGCTCTCCGGCGGTGGTAACGGCCTGATCTCCTCGAGCCTCGCCATAACGGTCGTCGGAGGCCTCGCGACCTCGACGTTCCTGACGCTGCTCGTCGTGCCGGTCGGCTACTCGCTGCTGAAGAGCGGCCGGAGGCGGAAGAGGAAGGCATAGAAGGGTGGGGTTAACACTTGTCTACTGATCGGCCGAACATAGACCTTACATAGTGTTTTGTACGACAGTTTCGTTCCTGGGGGAGGGGCGACTGTCCCGTATTAGGAGAGGAGGTCGGCCATCAGAGAGGGCAGATACCGAACCCCCGACAGGCAGCAGCAGATCAGGATGCGCGAGGTCTTGAAGGACAGGTTCGAGAGCATCCCGGTCCAGGTTCCGAGAAGCGAGATCGAGGCGATGGGCGTCGAGATCGGACTCGAAGACCCGGCCGAAGCAGCCAGAATCTTCGACAGGCTCAAGGGTA
>JACCSM010000415.1 GCA_013698525.1 Rubrobacteraceae bacterium | reverse complement strand
GGAGTTGCTGACCTCGCCGTCGAGGGCGACTACGTCTTCCCTGGCGCCACCCAGCGCCTTGAGGGCCGCGCCGTAGGCCCCACGGGTCGCCTCCTCGTCCCCGACCTCCCAGGTCGGCAGCTCCAGCTTGCCTGTCAGACCGGCTGTGAAGTTCTCGCCCGAGCCAGGGTCGGGCTTGCGTACCTCGACCAGCAGGTCGTCGGTGCTGCCGAGTTCGTCCAGCGCCGCCTGCTCCTGGTCCGCCCCGACGGGCTTGCCGTGCAAGCCGTCTACGTCTTCGAGGAACGAGACCCCGCGACCCTTCTTCGTCTTCGCGACGATCAGGGTCGGCGCATCCGTCTGTTCCAGTGCCTCTGCATAAGCCTGGTCGATCTGTTCGGGGTCGTGGCCGTCGACCTGGATCGCGTTCCAGCCGAAGGCCTCGGCGCGGGCGACGTAGTGGTCGCCGTTCCAGCCGTCCATCGTCTCCCTGGTCTGGCCGAGGCGGTTCATGTCCAGGATGGCGATGAGGTTGTCGAGCTTGTAGTAAGAGGCGTGCTGGAAGGCCTCCCACATCGATCCCTCAGCCATCTCGGAGTCACCGCAGAGCACCCAGACCCGGTAGGGTAGCTTGTCCAGGTACTTGCCGGCCAGCGCCACCCCGACACCTATCGGGAGTCCCTGGCCCAGAGAGCCCGTCGCCACGTCAACCCACGGGATCTGGGGCGTCGGGTGTCCTTGCAGTCGGCTGTCGAATGTACGGAAGGTCATGAGCTCTTCGTCTGAGATCGCCCCCGCCGCCTTGTAAGCCGAGTAGAGCAGCGGGGAGGCGTGACCCTTGGAGAAGATCAGGTGGTCGTTATTGGGGTTCTCCGGGTCGTCGAAGTCGTAGCGGAGGTACTTGCTCATCAACACGGCGATGAGGTCGGCTGCCGACATGGACGAGGTGGGATGCCCCGATCCGGCGCCGGAGCTCGAGCGGACACTGTCGACCCTCAGCTGCTGCGCGAGCGCGTGCCACTGCTCGGTCCCCACCGTATCCTGGTTGATCTGTTGCGTCACCACTTACCTCCTCGGCAGAATCGCAATGCAGGCAGATAGTACTCCTCCTACCCTGCGCTGACGATTCGGAAACTGTCCTGGTACGCCTGGCGTTGGCCGTGCAGACGGGCGCTTCCTGGCTTTGTTAGAATCTCGGGCGAGAGGAAAAGGACCCTGACCGTCCGTTCTACGCGTCGGGTTCGACAGGGCGGAAGGGAGAACTATGGATCTGGCGGTTCGCAAGATGACGTTGGAACGCTTCGGGGTGGAGGACGTCGGGGCCGTGCAAGAAAACCTGCCTCCCGCGCGCCTGGTCGAGGCCTCCGTGAGGAGGAGGGAGGGCATGATCTCGGGTTCGGGAGCCCTGGTCGTCAGGACGGGCAAGCGGACCGGGCGCTCACCGAAGGATCGCTTTATCATCGAGAACGAGGTCACGAGGGAAGCCGTAGACTGGGGCACGGGCAACAAGGCTTTCCCGAGCGACGCTTTCGGGGTGCTCCTCGACAAGGCGGCCGCCTACGTCGAGAACCTCGAGGAGATCTACGTGGTCGACGCCTACGCTGGCGCAGACCCCCGCTACCGCCTTAACGTCAATGTGGTGACCGAGCACGCCTGGCAGGCCCTCTTCGCCAGACAGCTCTTCAGACGTCCCACAAAGGCCGAGATCGATTCCTTCGAGCCTGACTGGACCGTGATCTCGGTCCCGGGGCTCCTTACGGACCCCGAGGAGGACGCAACGGAGTCCGAGACCTTCGTCGGGATAGATTTCGAGCGCAAGGTAGTCCTCGTCTGCGGCACGGCCTACGCGGGGGAGATAAAAAAGAGCATCTTCACGGTGCTCAACTTCGTGTTGCCGACCGAGCGCGGCGTTTTCCCGATGCACTGCTCGGCCAACGTGGGAAAGAAAGGAGACGTTGCGCTGTTCTTCGGGCTCTCGGGGACAGGCAAGACGACCCTCTCGGCCGACCCGGAGCGGGATCTGATCGGTGACGACGAGCACGGCTGGTCCGACTCGGGGGTCTTCAACTTCGAGGGCGGCTGCTACGCGAAGACCATAGACCTCTCCCCCGAGAAGGAACCCCAGATATGGGACGCTATCCGCTTCGGTGCCGTGCTCGAGAACGCGGTAATGGACAGGCGCACGCGCGAGGTGGACTACTCCGACCGCATGCTGACGGAGAACACCCGCGTCGCCTACCCGCTGGAGTACATAGCCGGCGCGGTCCCCGAAGGCAGGGGCGTCCACCCTTCGGCCGTCCTCTTCCTGACCGCCGATGCCTTCGGGGTATTGCCACCCATAAGCGCCCTCACGCCTTCGCAGGCCGCCTACTACTTCCTCTCCGGCTACACCGCCAAGCTCGCCGGGACCGAGGCCGAGATGGAGTCCGAGGTCGAGGCGACGTTCTCAACGTGCTTCGGCGCCCCGTTCCTTCCTTTGCCAGCAACGACCTACGCCGAGATGCTCTCGGAGAGGCTCAGGGAGAATGGCGTGGGGTGTTACCTGATCAACACTGGCTGGTCCGGCGGTCCCTACGGCGTCGGTAGCCGCATAGACATCGCCGCCACCCGCGAGATGGTACGCGCCGTGATCGGGGGCAAACTCGATGATGCCGAGACGAAGGAAGACCCGTTCTTCGGCCTCAACGTGCCCCTCGAAGTGCCTGGAGTCGATAGCGGTCTCCTCGACCCTCGCAGCACCTGGGAGGACGGCGAGGCCCACGACGAGCAGGCCACGAAACTCGCCGATCTCTTCCGGGAGAACTTCGAGAAGTTCGAGTCACAGGTCTCCGAAGAAGTGAGGAAAGCAGGGCCGCATACTTAGGAGGTTTCAGGTATCAGGCTGGTAGTGGTGGCGGCACACGAGCTAGTCGCCCGGAAGGTGGGTTGGCTCGGAGGAAGGGCACACGCGACGGCGAGGAGGCATCGACTGGTCTAAAACCAACGAAGCGCTCGGACATATGGGATCAAAAGCCATCCAGAGAACAGGAGAGAGATGTTTCTTCGGATAGACAAGCTACAGATAGAGCTGCCGAGGCCCGCGCAGGCGGACCCGGAGTCGGCGGGTGTTGTGCAGGAGTTGATGGGCGGCAAGTTCGGTGAGATGTCCACCGTGATGAACTACATGTACCAGTCGTTCAACATGAGGGGTAAGAGCAAGATCCGCCCTTACTACGACCTCGTTGCCAACATCGCCGCCGAGGAGATCGGCCACATCGAGCTGGTCGCCAACACCATCAATTTGCTGCTGGACCAAACCGAGGCCAGCACCGACGGCGTCACGCCGCCTCTGAACTTCAACGGCACGACCGGCAACCCCGATCACTTCCTCAACTTCGGCCTCGGCACCATCCCCGGCGGCGCTGGCGGCAAGGCCTGGACGGGCGAGAATATCTTCAACTCGGGCAACCTCAAGCTCGACCTCTTGCACAACTTCTTCCTCGAGTCGGGCGCCAGGATGGGCAAGATCCGGGTCTACGAGAGCACCCAGAACCCTGTGGCACGTGAGATGATCGGATACCTGATCGTACGGGGCGGGGTCCATCAAGAGGCCTACGCCA
>JACCSM010000413.1 GCA_013698525.1 Rubrobacteraceae bacterium | reverse complement strand
GTTGGAGCATTCCTCGGACTTTAGGAGCCTGAGCATCCTGACGCGCTGGAACAGGTGAGAGTAGCGATGGTGCTTTTCCAGTTCCTTGAGGTCATCGGGGTCTTCGGTGATTACCCGTGGATAGAGTATCTTTGCCATGCCTTCATTATGCTATCAACAACACGGAACAGTATAATTTCCCTGGGGTGAGCCGGGATCAGGCCGAAGGCTACCTGCGGATGAGCCTGCGGGCGTCCGAGGAGAGCGTGGGTGCGGGTACTGCTGGATGAGATGCTGCCCCGCAAACTCAAGCGACTGCTCTCGGTAGGGGTCGAGGTCGTAACCGTCCGGGAGCGTGGCTGGGACTCGAAAAGAACGGAGAGTTGCTGGCCCTCGCCGAAAGAGAGTTCGATGTCTTGTTAACCACCGACCGGGGCATCCCGCATCAGCAGGATCTCTCGCGCTTCAACCTGGAGGTGATGGTTCTCTCGGCTAAGAGCAACCGGCTCTCCGACCTCGAACCCCGAATGGAGGAGGTCGGGCGCCTGATCGCAGAGTTGGATCAGAACCGTTGACGAGCCTGCTCGGAAGGCTGCTCCCGCTTTTCGTCGGGGCAAGGCGAGTCGAAGACCTGTTTACTGAAGCGATAGCCCGGCTCTTCGAGCGGAGGCCAGAGCTTTGTCGAGCCTGGCTTGATGCGTTAGTACTGACAACGCCCGTCTCCGGCGAGGACCAGAGACGCATCAGCGTAAGCACTCACAGCGGAGTTCATGAATATTGATCCCGTGGCTCGTAGCCACAGTGCGTAAACCATCCCGTCACGTCCTCCAACGTGACCGCGCTCATCGCCTCCGAGATGGCCTCGTCGAGCGCCTCGCGGGTGCGCGCTCCGATCTTCCTGACGATGTTCTTGATCTTGGAGAACGCTTCTTCTATGGGGTTCAGGTCCGGCGAGTAGGACGGCAGGAACAGCAACTCGGCACCTCTAGCCTCAATGAGCTCTCTGACCTTCTCGGTCCTGTGCGCCCCCAGTCCGTCGAGGACTACCACCTGACCCTCGTTGAGGCTCGGCGCCAGGAATTCCTCGACGTATGTCTCGAAGAGCTCGGCGTCGGTCGAGCCCTTGATGGCGATAGCCTCGCCCATGCCTCCTTCGAGGGTTATGGAGGCGATCAACGTCTGGTTCTTGCCTCGGTTTCTCGGGACCTTGCCGTAGGCCCGCTTTCCTCTGGGGGCTCTCGCCCTCAGGCGCGTCATGGAAGTGTGAAACCCGCTCTCGTCGATGAACACCAGCCTTCTTGCGTCGAAGTGGCTCGCCAGCCACCGCCAAAGCCCCCGCGCCTCCTCGTCGCGCTCTTGGGCTACTGGGGACTTTTTTTGAGCGGCCACGAGCCCGGGAGGCTGGAGACCCTCCGACACATCGTGGCCCTTGAGACCTTCACTCCCAAAGCTTCCTCGAACGCCTCGCAATGCTCTTCTAGCGTGAGATCGGGATCGTTTTCGAGTTGGCTGGGCAGCCACTCCTCAAGCAGCACCCCCTTCCTGGCCGGAGGACCAGGTATGGGAGAGGGCTCCACGTCACCGCTCTCCCTTCGTCTCCTCAGCCAGCGCTTGATCGAGGGCACGGAGATCCCGAAGATTCCCGCCACTTCCTTGCGGGGCATCCCGCGATCAACGGCATCCAATACCTTGAGCCTGAGATCCTTCGAGTACGCTTTCATGCCGGGTAGTTTCCATGAGGATCAACCTTCGCGCAACCTGCTGTCAGAAGTCACCTTCGCGGGCACGCCCGCGCCCAGAAGCAGCGTGGCACAGGTATGCCTGAGATCATGGAAACGCAGGTCTTCTCGAACACCAGAGCGCTCTTTGATACGCCTGAAAGAGCGGTTACGTAGGTTCGATGGATTCAAAAGGCTTCCGGTCTCGTTCGGAAAGACAAGATCCTGATCGGTCCAAAGTCCAGCCAGGTGCATCCGTGTCTCCAGTTGGCGCTTGCGATGCGCTCTGAGGGCGGCAACCGCTTTTCGGTTGAGACTTACACGGCGTCCTTTACCGGATTTGGTGCTCGAACCCACGACGAACCCCCGTCCATTCTCACCACGGGTAACTGTACGCCGCACCTGCAAGGCGGGCTTGACTAAGTCGAGATCCACATCGGACCAGCGTAGGGCGAGCAATTCCCCTTCGCGTAGGCCGCAGTGAAGCGCAATTACGTACAAGGCTCCAAGGCTCTCACCCTTTGATGCGCTCAAGAATGCAGCACACTCTTCCCGAGTGAGGGGTTTAATCTCCTCGCCCGGTCCCTTCACCCGTGGCGTCTTGACACCGTGGGCTACGTTGCGCACCACCAGCCCGTCTGAGACTGCCTGAGAGAGTGCCTTGTGCATCACGACGTGCATCTTCCTCACGGTCGCCGGGGCGAGAATTGTCTCTGCCTTCGCGTTATAGAAGCCGCGTACATGTGCCGGGGTAAGGCTTTTTAGCTTCATCTGCCCCAGGGCGGGGGAGATGTGCTTGCGGATGACGTACGCGTAATTGGCGAACGTGGATTCTTTGACCGTGCCCTTTACTGAATCCGCAATCCACCTCTGCAAATATTCCCCGACCGTCAACTTACCAGCGTCGTAGACAAGCCCGCCGTCCCGATTGGCCATGGCCTTCGTCAGCTTCTCTGAGACTTCCGCCCTGGTCTTCCCGTAGAAAGTACGCCTCTTGCGTCCTTCCAGAGTCCAGACTGTGCATTGGGCTGCCCATCCGCCCTGTTTACGCCGGTAGATCGTCCCTTCATTGTTCCCGCGCTTCTTCGCCACCCTCTTTGCCTCTCCTCGTGAGTTCTCCGGGCTTCACGCCCAATGCTTCGGCCACCTTGCTGATGGTCTTCGGGCGGGCCTCTCGAAAACCGTGCTCCAGATTCCAGTAAGTGGTGTGGGTGATCCCGGCAAGCCGCGCCAACTCTCTCTGGGAGAGAACCTTCTCTTCTCGGAGCCGTTGGAGCTTGTCTGAGTCTATTTCCAAGAAACGCAAAAAGGTTTTGAACAATATCGAAGTACATGCACTATTATATCACGGCGATGTAGCAAGATAGATGTTTATGAACCCGGTTGAAAAGACATAATGTGAGGGGGGATATTTCCCTTTACACGCTTCTAACCGGCCTTGTCTCGCTTGGATGGACTTTCGGTGCTGCTTTGACCTTGCTCTCCCTGATCTCTTCCCGCATACCTCGCTCCTGGTCGTGGAGTGAGATCAGGCACTCAAAGAGGCTGGTAATGATCGTGGGCGTTGCGATGGTGGTCGATGCTACGGGAATATTACTCGGGATCTTCGTAGTGTTCCCGTAGTGTTCGCCTGGAGGGCGATTCTGGCCGGAAGCTATTAGGTTTCGGCGTGCTCTCTGGCGGGATCGGAGAGTTGCAGCGTTTGTACCGATACGCTACCGTGATGCCTATCCGGTAAATACAGGGCGGAGGGGGAGTATGCTGCGATTCGTTCTAATGGTTGTTGCAACGTTGCTCTTCTTGGCAACACCTGTCATGGCACAGTCAAATGATTTCGACTGCGCGGACTTCGGCTCTCAGGCTGGGGCGCAGCAGGAACTCGATTCCGATCCTAATGACCCGAACAACCTCGACGCCGATGACGATGGAGACGCTTGCGAGACGTTCGACTACGGTAGCGGCTCGGGTAGCGGAGGTGGAGGTGGATCAGGCGATCTCGACTGCGCCGACTTCGCCACGCAGGAGGAGGCGCAGGCCGAGTACGATAGCGACCAAAGTGACCCGAACGTCCTAGATGCTGATAACGATGGAAAGGCTTGCGAAGACTTCGGTTATGGTGCCTCGGAAGACCAGTACGACGACGGGCAGCCCGAAGAACCAGACGACGTGATAGACAGCACTATTCCGAAGAAGCCGCTCGCTCCGACCGGAGGACCTTCGCTCGTTTTGCCATTGAGCGTGTTGCTGATCGTCCTCGGATTGTTGGGTGCTTCGGTGGTGAGGCGCAGGTAGGGACCGTGACACAGCAACCCGTCGCAAGGATCGCCGTCCTGTTAGTGATGGCGAAACTGCTCCTGAAAGGTTCGTCACCAATGACGCTCGGTGCGCGGGTCGCGGCTGGAGGTTAGGCTAAAGAGATCCGAGGTTCGTGACGAGGATGGCGTAACGGAGGTCGGTGGGGAGAGGACGAGAGCATGCAGCAAGCCCGTAATTGGTTCGGTGCGTTGAGCGTGCCTCAGAAGTTGTTGGCTATCGGCCTGGCTCTCGTTGCGCTGGTGCTCACGAGCCCCGTGACGGCCGGTGTGGCGTCGCTGGTCTTCCTGGTCGCCTTGGTGGCTGTGGTCGTGCGTGCGCTGCGGCGTCCTCCTCTCCCTCGGCGTCGCCGAGTGCTTCTCCCAGCGCATCGTCGAGTCCCTCGCCGGGACCGGTCTCCGGCGGCGACATAGACTGCGACCAGGT
>JACCSM010000404.1 GCA_013698525.1 Rubrobacteraceae bacterium | reverse complement strand
CGCCTGATCTGGCGCGGGATCAGATGCTGGTCGGGACGGGGTTCATCCCGCGCGGGCCGGAGACCCAAATCTACTCCGTCGAAGGCTCTGACGTTTCCATGATCGCGACCGCAGAGATTACCCTCGCGGGCCAGCACGTAGACGACATTATCGAAGAACGAGATCTCCCCCTGCGCTACGCCGGCCTCTCCCACTGCTTCCGTACGGAAGCAGGGTCGCACGGCCGCGCGAGCCGCGGCCTCTACAGGGTCCACCAGTTCACCAAGGTCGAGATGTTCGCCTTTACGACGCCGGATCAGTCGGAGGACATGCACGACGAGATGGTCGGGATAGAGGAGCGTATCTTCCAGGGTCTCGGCCTGCCCTACCGCGTGGTCGATATCTGTACCGGCGACCTCGGCGGCGCCGCCTACCGCAAGTACGACCTGGAGGCGTGGATGCCAGGCCGCAACGACTTCGGCGAGGTAACGAGCACCTCGAATACCACCGACTACCAGGCCCGCAGGCTCGCCATCCGCTACCGAAGGGAAGGTGGGCGACCTCAACTCCTGCATACCCTCAACGGCACAGCCATCGCTATCAGCCGGGCCCTGATCTCCCTCCTCGAGATCTACCAGCAACAAGACGGCTCCGTCATACTGCCCGATGCCCTCGTCCCCTACGTAGGCAAACAACGGCTGACCTCCTCCTAACCTTCGATTCTCTCTTGACACTCAGGATACTACCGTATATTGTATCGCGTACGGATATATCGTAGACGGAGTGTTTATGGTGAGGAAGAATAGAGCTGGACGGGCGAGGGAGCCGCGGGATCTGTTACCGCTAACCCCTGCTGTACTGCACATCCTGCTGGCACTCGCCGACGAGGAACGGCACGGGTACGGGATCATGCGCGAGGTCGAAGGGCGGACGGGAGGGCAGACCAGGCTCGGTCCTGGCACCCTGTACGGCTCGATCAAGCGCATGCTCGCGGACGGGTTGGTCGAGGAGTCGGACGAGCGTCCCGACCCTGAGATGGACGACCAGCGGCGTCGCTACTACAGGATCACGGACTTCGGCAGGCGAGTCGCCGGGGCGGAGGCGGAGAGGTTATCCGGTCTTGTAGAGATGGCGCGTGCCAGGAAGCTGCTTCGCAGTCGCAGGTCTTCCGTGCCCGAGGGCTTTTGATGTCGCGTTCCGAGCGTGTCTACAGGATGTTGCTCCTGGCGTATCCGAGGGATTTCAGGCGCGAGTACGGGCTGCAGATGGAGCAGGCGTTCGGGGACCTGTACAGGGAAGCGTGCGAACGAGGTGGGAGGAGTACGATCGCCCTGTTGTGGGCGCTGACGATCACCGACCTGGCAAGGACGGCGGTGGCGCAGAGGATCACACCCCGCGCAGACCATGAGGAGGTAGCAATGTACGATCGCAGGCTGGCTGTCGTAGGCTTCTTACTTCTTCTCGCCCCGCTGTACTTCGTGTCAGCGTCGCTCCTGGAGTACGGGCTCGGGGTAGGGTTTTTGTTCGATCCTCTGGAGGCATTTCTCTCAGTCGCCGAGCGGCGGATCGTATTCAACGTTGTCTCGCCCTTTGTGTTCCTCGGTGGGTTGTGCCTCGCGCTCGCCCTGAACACCTATGCCGTCGCGCGGTTGAATTTCAGAAGAGAAGAAGAGACGATGGTGAGTATCGTCAGGCTCAAGCTGAAGTCGTCAAACATCGCAGTCGCCGTCATTAGCATCCTGTTATTGGCGACGCTCGTAGGCTACGTATTCCTCGAAAACTTCACCCACCGCTAAAAAGCGATTCGCAATGAAATCGATCCACCGTAAATCGCCCATTCAGCCACGGGCGAAAACTACAAGCTGATAAGCTGAAGTGCTGACAAGCGAAGCCAGAAGGGCCCAGCGTGCTGACATGCTTACACAGAGAGGAGCGTCGGGATGACAGAAGCGGTCGAGAAGTTAGTCAAGAAGAGTGAGGACCCGAGCAGGTGGTATCTGCAGCTCGTGCGGATGGCCAAGCTCGCAGACTACGGTCCTGTGCGGGGTACGTTTGCTATACGACCCTACGGCTTCGAGATCTGGGAGCGCGTCCAGCGCGACCTGGACGACCGCTTCAAGGCGACGGGCCACAGGAACGCCTACTTCCCGCTGCTCATCCCCGAGAGCTACCTCAAGAAGGAGGCCGAGCACGTCGAGGGCTTCGATCCCGAGCTCGCGTGGGTGACGATCGGGGGCAGAGAAGAGCTTGAGGAGCGGCTCGCGATCCGTCCTACCTCAGAGAGCATCATCTGCGACTTCTACAGGAACTGGATCCAGAGCTACCGCGACCTGCCCATCCTCATAAATCAGTGGTGTAACGTGCTTCGGTGGGAGAAGGTCACCCGCCCGTTCCTGAGGACCTCGGAGTTCCTCTGGCAGGAGGGACACACCGTCCACGCGACGGCGCAGGAGGCGCGCGAGGAGACCTTGCGGATGCTCGGCGTCTACCGTGACTGCTTCTACGAGGCTATGGCTATTCCCGTGCTCACGGGCGCCAAGAGCCCATCCGAGCGCTTTGCCGGCGCCGTCGAGACTTACACCTGCGAGGGTCTGATGGGTGACGGACGCGCCCTGCAGGCTGCGACCAGCCACGACCTCGGGCAGAACTTCGCCCGCGCCTTCGACATTACGTTCCTCGACGAGAACCAGGACAGGGTCCATCCTTACCAGACCTCGTGGGGGTTTTCGACGCGGACGATAGGGGGTTTGATCCTGGTGCACGGCGACGACAGGGGTCTCAGGTTGCCGCCGAGGATCGCGCCGACCCAGGCTGTCATCGTCCCGATCTGGCGGGGCAAGAACAAGGGAGAGGTGCGCCGCGAGGCCGAGGCTCTGTACACGGAACTGAAAGACTCAGGTATCAGGATGGAGGTCGACCTCGACGAAGAGCACTCGCCGGGCTGGAAGTTCAACGAGCACGAGCTCAGGGGCGTGCCCGTGCGCGTCGAACTCGGGCCCAGGGACATCGAGAAGGGGCAAGCCGTCCTCGTCCGGCGCGACACCGGGGAGAAGGAGTTCGTGGGCAGGAAGGAGCTGGCTGAAAAGCTGGAGGGTTTGATGGGGGAGATCCAGGAGAACATGCTCCGTCAGGCCGAAACATTCCGCGAAGAAAACACCCGACGGGCCGAAAGCTACGAGGAGTTCAAGGAGATCATTGCCCGCGAGCGCGGTTTCGTCGTCGCCCCTTGGGACGGCACGGAAGAGACCGAGCAGAAGATCAAGGAAGATACCAGGGCAACGATCCGGCTCCTGCCCTTCGAGCGGGAGGAGGGGAAGGACCTCGTCTCAGGAAGGCCCGGCCGGACCGCCATCTTCGCCCGGGCATACTGACAGCAGGTCAGCATCTCAGCAAGTATCCGCCAGCGAGGCTCCCCGACAAAGCTGAAGTGCTGACTTGCTGAAATGCTCGTCGTGCGTAAGGCTCGAGAGCCTTACGC
>JACCSM010000301.1 GCA_013698525.1 Rubrobacteraceae bacterium | reverse complement strand
ACCTGGACCACGTCTCCTGGCTGGCCGAGATTGGCGTGCGGGGCATCGTGCCCTTCGGCACCAACGGTGAGGGACCTTCGGTGACGCTCGGTGAGAAGCTGCGGGTTCTGGAGGCGCTGTTCGGGCGCGCGTTGCCGCTCCAGATCATCCCCGCCATCATGCAGAACAACCTGCCCGAGACCCTCGACATGCTGCGCGCACTGGAAGACTATCCTGCTACCGCCGTGCTCGTCCTGCCGCCCTACTACTTCAAGCCCGTCGAGCCAGAAGGTATGGTGCGCTTCTACGAGCCCGTGCTCGGTGCGACGGGCCACACCATTATCGTCTACCATATCCCCAAGTACGCCCTCCCTGTTCCCCATCAGGTCGTGAAAAAACTCCCCGTCTGGGGCGTCAAAGACTCTGGAGGGGAGGAAGGCTACGCCGAGGCCGTTCTCGAAGGCGGCAAGGGCGTGCTCCTCGGCACTGAGGACGACCTCTGGCGAAGGCTAGGTACGGGAGCTCAGGGCGTTATCTCCGCGCTGGCCAACTTTATCCCCGAAGAGGTGCTCGAACTGTACGAAAAGCACGGCGAAGGCGACGAGGCCGGAGGCACCGCCCTTTCCGAGAAGCTCCAGAAGGCGCGGACGATGACCAAAGAGTACGCCTCTCCCGCGGTCCTCAAGAAGCTCGCACAGGCAAGGCACGGGGCGCGGATGGGAACCGTTCGACCCCCCTTCGTGCCCGTCCCTGCGGACTACGAGCCAGAGCCTGCGCTGGAAGCAGTTCGCCCGAGAGCCGGCGGTTGAGGCCATCAGCCAGTCAGCACTTCAGCAAGAAAGCTGACTGGCTGACATGCTGACCAGCTCGTGTTAAGGAAGGGTCCGACCCTTCCTTAACACGCTGTCACGGGTGTCGCGGCGCCTCCAGCCTCTCCCACACTGCGCGCCAGGTCTCTTCCTTCTCTAGCGCCACCGCGAATGCGAACATCCTCCTCGCCACCCGCGCCCGCAGCGCGGACCAGACCGGCCTGCGTGGGGCCAGCCGCGCAAGCCGCCGCTCCTCGGCCTCAGCCAGAATCCTGGCGTTCCTCTCCCGCGCGAGCTCCACAGAAAACCATTCGTTCACGGCGCGTATCTCCTCTCTCGCCTACCGGATGAGAGTACTGGCGAAACAGGTCATAATCCTTCCTGATGAACAGCATTTCAGCATTTCAGCACGCCTGCTTCGCAGGCTTGTCAGCACTTCAGCCAGCTTGCGCAGGGCGGAGGGAGGTCTTTCTCGAGACGCAGTTTATGGAAAGTGAGCGATTCGAGGCCGCATAAAGGCGGAAAACTGACAAGCTGAAATGCTGAAAGCGCCCGATAGGGCGCGTGCTGAAGTGCTGACAAGCGGAGGCCGCGGGCCGAAGCGTGCTGAAATGCTTAGCGACCGAAGGGAGCGGAGGGATGTACGGCTACCGTCCGACGACGAGGTTGCTCTCGATGCTGGAGTTGCTCCAGGCCCGGGGGAGGATGGGCGGTCCCGAGCTGGCCAAGAGGCTCGAGGTCGGCGAGAGGACCGTGCGCCGCTACGTGGCGATGCTCCAGGAGATGGGCGTGCCCGTGGAGGCCGAGAGGGGCAGGTACGGTGCCTATACGTTGAGGCCCGGCTTCAAGCTGCCGCCGATCATGTTCACGGACGAGGAGGCGCTCGCGCTGGCCCTTGGGCTACTCTCGGCCCGCAGGCTCGGTCTATCGGGCGCCGCCCCTGCCGTCGAGGGAGCCCAGGCGAAGCTGGAGCGCGTCATGCCTGAAGGGCTGCGCGAGCGGGTGCGGACCTTCGAGGAAGTTGTCGTCCCTGCGGCCGCAGCCCCGGCGCGTCTCCCTGCGGGCGAGGTCGTCGTGACCTTGAGCGCGGCCGTGCGGGAGCGCAAGCGGGTAAGGATGCGCTACCGGTCAGGGGACTCGGGTGAGACTCGGAGGGATGTGGATCCCTACGCCGTCGTTCAGGGGGATGCCTTCTGGTACACCTTCGGTTACTGTCACCTGCGG
>JACCSM010000298.1 GCA_013698525.1 Rubrobacteraceae bacterium | reverse complement strand
AAGACTGCCTGGGTCACAGTGCCGAAGTTCGTCGGCGCGATTACACCCCACAAGATAAACGCTAGCGCCACGACGGATGAGATCCAGAATACGACCCCTACCTCGTGCCTGTCTACCTGCGTGTCCTACACGCTGACCTCCCTTTCGTAGATTCTGCCGGCGTTCGCGCCGCCGATAGCCTTCTCTTTACCTCTCTGGGCCGGTGCCTGCGTAGAAGCGACCATGCCTGATGGGAAAATCGTAACCATGCTACCTTCGTTCGATTGGGGTGCGACAGAGCGCCGCGGCAGAAACGCTGCGAGCCACGCCCGGACGAAGCTCCCGCACTTGGGCGAAGCGGCTCAGGGACGTTGAAGCGTATGCTACACCAGCAAGACCTTCGATACTACAGGACAATCGCAAACCCGACCTCCGACCACAAGCGTTCGGACGCTGTGGGGGACGCCGGACGATCTCAGCGGGATCGTCGTCTTCACGACCGGAGCGCGGCGGGATCGGCATCAGTCTATGATGGGCTGAGGGTAAGAGAGGCAAGGAGGAGCCGGATGATCAAGAACTCCGTTGGGATATGGGCTTTCGGCCCTGCCGTGACCCGCTTCGTACCGCCAGGCTACCACAACGAGATCGCAGACGAGCCGATGGTCGAGAAGACGGAGCGCGTCGCTGGTGGGCTCCACGATCTACTCGAAGGGCTCGAGTACCACTTCCCTGGTGAGATCAATGAGGACAACGCCGATGAGGTGCTGCGAGTCCTCGCCGCCCACGAGATGGACCTACCAGTGATCGCAGCAGGCCTACACCCAGACCCGACCTACGCGCTGGGCGTGTTCATAAACCCCGACGATGCACTCCGCCGCCAGGGCATAGACACCCTGAGGCGCGGGATAGACCTCTGCTCCGAAATCGGGGCTAACTTCATCATCTGGCCTGGCGCGGAGGGCTACAACTATACCTTCCAGCGCCCTTATGCGGGGATCTGGCGTCGCTTCGTCGAGGGCGTCGCCGAGCTGACCGACCACGCCAACGAGAAGGGCGTGAAGGTCTTTCTCGAGCACAAGAATTCAGAGCCAGCGATGAAGATACTGATGCAGAACATCGGTATGACGCTCTTCACGATCCAGAAGGTCAACGCCCTCGGGGTAGATACGACCAACCTGCAGGTCAACATGGACTGGCAACACCTCATAATGAACGGCGAGAACCTGGCCGAGTATGCAGACCTCCTGGCCTCGGAGCACAAGCTCGGCCACCAGCATGGAAACGACGGCTGGGGTACCTTCGACGACGACAACGTGGTCGGAACCAACTTCTTCATGCAGACCCTCGAGCTCGCCCAGACGTTACAGGATACTGGCTACGGCGAGGAGGGCGAGCTAATAGGCTTCGACCTCTATCCTTACACGGAAGACCAGGTGGCCGCCGTCAGGCGTGCCATCTTGCAGTGGGAGTTCGTCTGGGACCTGGCGAGGAAGATAGACCGCGACGCCTTGCGCGAGGCGAAAGACAGGGCCGACGCCCTGGCCGGACAGAAGGCAGTCTACGCCGCGCTCGGCATGGACGAAGGTTACGAGGCGGAGATCGTGGGGCGTCGCAGGGAGGCCCGCGCAAGCAGGAGAGAGGCGTGAGCGTCCTGGTCGGACTCGACGTCGGGACCGGCGGCGCGAGGGCCGTGGCCCTGGCCGAGTCGGGAGAGATAGTCGCCGAAGCCTCCTCGGCGTACCCGCTCCACAGCCCGCGCCCTGGCTGGACCGAGCAGAACCCCGCAGACTGGTGGGAAGGCGCCACAGAGGTACTAGAGAAGGTCGCCACAGAGACAGGAGAGCGGGTGGCGGGCATCGGTCTCACGGGGCAGATGCACGGCTCCGTATTCCTCGACGCCTCGGACCGGGTGATAAGGCCGGCGCTATTGTGGAACGACCAGCGCACCCACAGGCAGTGCGAGCAGATAACCGGGGCCGTGGGGGAGGAACGTCTGATCTCCATCGCCGGCAACCCTGCCCTCACAGGGTTCCAGGCACCGAAGATCGTCTGGCTCAGAGATGAAGAACCGGATAACTTCGGGCGGATCTCCCACGTTCTCTTGCCCAAGGACTACGTGAGGCTCCAGCTCACGGGCGAGTACGCCACGGACGCCTCGGATGCGGCGGGCACCCTGCTACTGGACATGCAGGCCCGCGACTGGTCGGGTGAGATCCTGGACGCTTTGGAGATCCCGCAGGGATGGATGCCCGAAGTCTACGAAGGTCCCGAGAGCACGGGCGTTCTTCGCGAGGGCGTAGCCGAGGAGCTTGGCCTGCCGCCGGGCATCCCCGTGGCGGCGGGCGGCGGAGATAACGCGGCTGCTGCCGTCGGGACTGGCATCGTTGGCCCAGGGCTCGTCAACTCCTCTGTCGGTACGAGCGGCGTCCTCTTCGCCCACGCCAGCGACTTCACCCCCGACCCTTCGGGACGCCTGCACGCCTTCTGCCACGCCGTGCCTGGCGCCTACCACCTCATGGGTGTCACGCTCTCTGCGGGTGGGTCCCTCTCCTGGTGGCGCGAGGCACTAGGGGGCGACTACGATGAGCTGGTCGAGGCTGCCTCGGGCGTCAGGCCGGGTTCAGAAGGGCTCGTCTTTTTGCCTTACCTCTCGGGCGAGCGGACACCGCACCTCGACCCCAAAGCCAGGGGGGCTTTCTTCGGGCTAACGGCCCGTCACGGCGCCGAGCACATGACCCGCGCCGTGATGGAGGGTGTGATCTTCTCCCTACGCGACTCACTGGAGATCATGTACGGGCTCGGCGTGCCCGTCGAGGACGTAAGGGCCACCGGCGGCGGCGCGAGGAGCGATCTTTGGCTTCAGCTCCAGGCCGACATCTACGGCACTCCCATACACCGAACCGTCGCCGACGAGGGACCAGCCTTCGGCGCCGCACTCCTCGCAGGGGTCGCCTCGGACACCTACGCCGACGTCGAGGAGGCGACCTCGGTAGTAAGACTGCGAGAGGGAATCACCGAGCCTGACCCGGAGCGAACGAAGATCTACGAGGAGCACTACGAGGTCTACTGTTCGCTGTATCCGGCGACGAGCTCCGCTATGTCCCGCCTCACGGACCTCGCTGCGGGCTCGACCGGCGAGTAACCCTCGGTGGATCTCGTATCCGGCAGGAGGCTCTCCACTACGCTCATCACGTGAGCGTGGGCGAACAATGGACCGACGAAGCCGTACTCCGGGCGTCTGAGCGCTGGGTTCACGTCCCGCCCGACGGCGTGTGCACGGAGGACGAGCGACGACTGCTGGTGCACCTACCGAGGCGCTGGGGCCAAAGCCGGGTGTGGCGCTCTTCGGCCTCCGACGAGGAGCGGGCGGACGAGCTCATCAGGGAGACTATCGGCGCGGTCCGGGCCGCTGGCAGGGGCAAGCTCGTGTGGCACACCGGCGAGGGCATAAGCCCACCGCTCATGGACGAGTGCCTGGCAAAACGCGGCTTCGAAACCACCGAGGAGCTCGACGTCCTCGTCTTCCCTCTCGTGGATGGCCTAAAGTCGAGACTGCCCCGGCTCGGCGTTCCGGAGGGCGTAACCGCCGAGCTCGTGAGCGACGCTGACGGGCTACGGGAGGCGCTCCTTGTGGACTCGGAGATCTTCTCCTCGCCACCACCGTCCGGGAAGGAGTTCGCCGAGTACGCTGGAGAACTAGAGAAGCTTGGCCTCCGCGAGCGCGGTGGATCGCTCGATGAGGCCGCATCGCTCGCCCTGAGGTTTCTGGCCCTCGTGGATGTGGACTCCGAGCACGGTGGAGACAAGACCCGACAAGCCTGCGGCGCGGCTGGCGCGCAGATGGTCGGCGAGACACTCAGATTATGGGGCGCGGTGACGCGCGAGGCGTTCAGGGGCAGGGGCGCCTACCGGGCGCTGGTCCTCGAAAGGTGCCGGGCTGGGAGGGAGCTCGGTGCGACCCTCGTCCTGACCAAGGCGAACATCGCCACCTCAGGACCGACACTCGAGCGCGCGGGCTTCCGGTCCGTCGCCACGGAGCGCCGTCACGTGCTGGAAGTCGTCTAGTGCCGGGTGGAACGGACTTCCCGGAACGATCGGCGGGTTACTCGTGCGGCCGACGGTCGAGTTCGCGAAAGCACTCCGCCCCGGGGAGGTGGGAGCACGGGAGGAGACCCCCCACAATTTCCGGGACGCATTGGCGGATCC
This sequence comes from Rubrobacteraceae bacterium, assembly GCA_013698525.1. GTDB lineage: Bacteria > Actinomycetota > Rubrobacteria > Rubrobacterales > Rubrobacteraceae > Rubrobacter_D. Next base: position 261 of record JACCSM010000298.1, on the reverse strand, counting down.
AGGTTGGCGGAGAAACCGTCGGTGCTCGCAGGGCACCTTTGGGTTAGAGTCTGCGAAGCGGACAGTCGTAGAGGGTGCTACTGGACTCGGTATGCTAACCGAACCGCGAGGCCGGGAGGAGAGGCGTGGCCGACCGCAATAGGCTCAAATTGATCAAACACTCCGAGCCCTCGATAGATCCGGGTGCGCCGTCGAACTCCTCGGGACTCTGGACACGCCTTGAGCGCCGGCCACTTCTTCCCGGAAGAGGCTCCAGAGCAA
>JACCSM010000297.1 GCA_013698525.1 Rubrobacteraceae bacterium | reverse complement strand
TACTATGGAGTTGGTTGATCGGCATACGGAGTTTTTCTCCTGTGTAGTTGATCCTTCACAACATCAATCTACCCAGGAGTGAGAGAAGCCGATCAACCATTTTTCTCAAACTGTCCGGTGGCTAGATCACAACCCACGGCGCTGCAGGGCAACGATCGCAGGATTGGCGAGCTTGAGCCATCCGGGTAATCTGGCTTCCTCAGACATCTTTTTCCTCTCCACCCCCGGCAGATCTCATCTGGCCCCGCTCCGAATGAAGGGAGCGCCACTCCGACAGGCTGCCTAGCCCTCCGGCTGCGATCTCCTTTACGAGCAGGCGCACCCATCCCAGTTCGGCCTCGCGTAACATCAACTCGTGCTCCGACTCTACGAGGAAGAGGCGGGGCAAGTTAAACTGCTCGGCGACGGTGTCAAGACGAGATCTCATCTCCCCAGTCTCTTCTTCCAGACGCCGCACGCGCTCCTCTAGAAGCGCGACAGCCTCCTCGGGAGGAAGCCCTGGCAAGAACGAGAGCCCGGCCGCAAACTGCGTGTACTCCTTTACCGGCTCCCTCAAAAGCTCGCGCAGCCAGGTAAGGAACTCCTCGCGGCCCGCGCCGGTGATCTCGTAGATCGTCCGCACGGGACGCCGCCCATCGCGTACCGTCTCCCTCGCTACAATGAGCCCCTCCCGCTCCAGCGCTGAGACCACCGAGTACAGTGAGCTGTACCTGAGCCGCACCGACTCGTGCTTGCCCCGCTCGCGCATCAAAGTGACCATCTCATATGGGTGCATCGGCCTCTCGTAGAGGAGCGCCATCACCGCCAACGCCAGCGGATTGGCCACTTTCCTCTTCGATGCCATCAAGGCTCCTTTAGTCGATATAAACTAGTCGAAGATGACTATATACCTGGAACGGCTTGGTGTCAAGCGTTGTGCGGCTCCTCACCCGCGACGCCAACACCCCTTGAAAAGCGGCTTACCCAAAGCGGCGGGCAACCTCCCGCCCCTCATTGCTGACAGACTGAAATGCTGACCTGCTGTCTGCTATACACTGTGATCGGGGTGAGTAGCATCGGAGTGTATGGCGAGCGGCACCTCGCGCCTGCTGCGGCGTGGGCAGGAGCCTTTGTCGTGTGCGGGGCGGGGGACTGGCTGCTCGGGCGGTGGGTGTTCGTGCCGGTCTTCGTGGCCGCCTTCTATGGCGGTATGATAGTCATAAACCTCCTCACCTACCCTATGCTCTCGTTCTGGCGGGGATGGCTGAGGCGGCGCGGCCTCGTGGCGTGGTACCTGGTCGAGGTCGTCGGGATGTGGGGAGGGACAACGCTCCTAATCGTGGCGCTAGCGCCCTGGTGGCTCTCGGAGAGTCCCGGATGGGTGCCGTTGCGGGCGCTCGGCTGCCTGCTCGCGCTCGTCTCGGTCGGGGTGGGGACGTGGGCCTGCTACAAGATGGGCTGGGCTCGCCTCCTCTTTGCTGGGGCACTGTTCCCCCCGGGGTCCGGGGCTGAGGAGAACAGGGTGCCGCAACGGCTCGTGGTGGAGGGACCATACCGCCACGTGCGGAACCCGCTCTACGTCACGGACTTCGCCCTGATCTTAGGAACAGCCCTCCTGGCGAACGACCCCTTCCTCTTCCTGCTCGCCGCACTCTACGCTGCCCAGCTAGCCCTCCAGCTACCCCTCGAAGAACGCGAGCTTCACCGGCGCTTCGGACTCCGTTACAGTCGCTACTGCCAGCTAGTCCCCCGCTTCGTACCCAGGACGCGACCCATCAGTCCTCACGAGATCGAATAGAAGGCAACAGGTTTTCAGCATTTCAGCTAATCAGCACTTCAGTTTCTCAGCTTATTGGCCTTACTGAAACCTGATACCTGTTGCCTACTTCCTGGCGAGCACGATGAGGTGGTCGCTCGTCAAGGTGAATGGCTCGCCCTCGAAGCTGCCGTAGACTGCCTCGACCTTGAAGTCTGCGAGCCTTAGCATGAGCCTCAACTCGTCGCGGGTGGTGATCCGGATCGTCAGGTCGTGCGCCCTCCGGTGCTCGAGCGTGCCCGACGCGTCGTAGCGCTCGTAGAATAGTCGCATCTGC
>JACCSM010000296.1 GCA_013698525.1 Rubrobacteraceae bacterium | reverse complement strand
GGTCGAGCGCCCGCAGGCGTTCCGGGTCGAGGTGGACTCGCGCGTCGAGGAACTTCGCGTCCTGGCAGTAGAGCACCACCCCAGCGTTTATGAACTCCCCGCGCTCGACACGCGGCACCACGCGCAGAAGTGCGTACTCGAAAAGGCTCATTCCACGGCCTCCTCCAGCGCACTTACCCACGCCCTCGGCTCCCGCAAGCGGGTACTCAGATAGGCGACGTAGGCGGAGCGTACCTCGTCGGCGCTCGCGAAGCCTGGCTCGTCGGCGAGCCACTCCGCGGGGATCAAGTCTATGACGGCGCGCAATACATCAGGGGTGAGACGCGACGCCAACGCCGCGTCTGCTTCGAGGATAGACCTTGCGAAGGGGAGCAGGACGTGGTCCCCGACAGCGGCGAAGGGGCGCCGGCTCGCGGCTTGCAGGGCCGTCCTGTCCCTCGCAGGCCAGTTGTGGTGGAAGTACAGCGACGCCCCGTGGTCTATAAGCCAGAGACGATCGTGCCAGATTAGGAGGTTCGTGTTGCGCGGGGTGCGGTCCACGTTGGTCACGAGGGCGTCGAACCAGACGATGCGCGACGCGAGGCCGGAATCCGGCGGCCCTACGAGCGGGTCGAAGCCAAGAGAGCCAGGCAGATAGTCCAGCGCCAGGTTCAGGCCCGCGCTCCTTTTCAGTAGGTCCTGTATCTCGGGGTCCGGTTCCGAGCGGCCCAACTCGGGCGCGAGGCAGGCGAGCACGACCTCTGGCACGAGGAGATCCAGGCGGCGGGCGATCTCACCCGCCACGAGCTCGGCCACCAGCGCCTTGCGGCCCTGCCCAGCCCCGCGGAACTTGAGGACGTAGGTCCCTAAGTCGTCAGCCTCGACGATCGCCGGCAGCGACCCCCCCTCACGCAAGGGCGTTACGTATCGTGTGGCGGTCACGGTGCGGAGCAAGTCATGGTCCAATGGTCGAATAGCCGCGCCATTGTCGCACCCGCCTATCCCTTCCACAACGGACAAGGAAAGCTCCGTCCGTAGACCTAGACCACTTCAACCCTGAGTCCGATGTGTGTCTGGAGCAACCAGCCTATCGTTACTGCGTAGTGTGTAGTCGGCGGAGGAGGAAGTCGTGCTTGGTGGACGAGAGTCGGTTTCGAAGGTGCGAGGAGGAAGTTTGGTGGAGGAGACCGTGTCAGAGCTTATGATCGTGGCCACGGGCGTCCAGAAGGTGTACGCTGCCGGTGGCCTGCGGGTGCGGGCGCTCAGGGGGGTCGACCTCGGGGTCAGGCGCGGTGAGATGGTCGCCATCATGGGGCCTTCGGGGTGTGGGAAGACCACGCTGTTGAACGTCCTCTCCGGCCTCGACGACCTCTCCGACGGCGATGTCTACGTTGAGGGCGAGTCCATAAGAGGCATGTCAGACAGGAGGCGGACGCGCTTTCGGGCCGAAAGGATGGGCTTCATCTTCCAGTCCTACAACCTGATCCCCGTACTCTCCGCGATCGAGAACATCGAGCTTCCGCTGCTGGTCGCTGGCAAGAAGCCGAAAAAGGCCCGCCAATGGGCGCAGGACGCCATCGAGATGGTGGGGCTCGCGGATCAGGCCAGGAAACGTCCGGCCGAGATGAGCGGTGGCCAGCAGCAGCGCATAACCGTCGCCCGTTCGCTCGTGAACAACCCCGCCATAGTCTGGGCTGATGAGCCGACCGGCGCACTGGACTCGGAGACCTCGAAGGGGATCATGGACCTCCTGGTCAGGATGAACGAGAGTCAGCAGCAGACCTTCGTCCTGGTCACCCACGACCCCGCGGTCGCGGCCAGGGCGCATCGCACGATCCGCATGCGCGACGGTCGCATCACGAGCGACGAGACGAACGGGAAGGGGGAGTGAGATGGAAGAACTTTTCGGCGTCCCGACGCAGCAGCTCATGTGGGTCCTCCTCGCCGTCTTCGGCGCTGCGGCCCTGATCCTTGGTCTCTCCGCCCTCCGCAACCGCGTCTCCTTCAGAATGGCGGCCCGCAACCTGCCGCGCCGCCGTGCCCAGACCATCCTCGTCGTGCTCGGCCTGATGCTCGCGACCATGCTTTTCTCCGCCTCTTTCACCACAGGAGACACCCTCACCAACTCCCTTCGCGTCCAGGCGCTGGAGAACCTGGGACAGGTCGACGTTCAGGTACAGGCCGACGGCTCAGGCGCCTCAGGCCAACAGCAGTTCGGGCCGACAAGCTCCGAGCGCGCCAGCTACTTCGACGCGAAGATCGCAGGCGAGGTTCGCGACCGGCTCTCCGGCGAGGATCGCGTCGCTGGCGTGGCTCCCGCTGCCAGCGAGACCGTTCCGGTAACGGCCAAGGGCAGCGACCTCAGCGAACCGAGCACGTCCGTGCTCGGCGTGGACGAAAGCTCTATGGAGGGATTCGACAGGCTCACGACCGCTTCGGGCAAGACGCTGAAACCCTCAGATCTCGGCAAAGACGAAGTCTACCTGAGCGCCGACGCCGCGAAAGGCCTCGACGTTGGCAATGGGGATGAGATCCAGGCCACCTTCGCCGAGAAGTCAGGCACGACCGCCGCCCCGAACGCGCCTCCGGACGCTGCCGCGGTAGCTGGTGCCGTGCCCGTTCCGCGGCCTTCGGAGCTGACAGTGGCTGGCGTCTACGAGAGCGGGGCCAATCCGGCCTCCTCGACCTCGATGGTCATGCCGTTGCAGAGGCTGCAGGAGAGGGTAGGGGAGGAGGGCAGGATCAACTCCGTCCTCATCACCCACAAGGGACCGGCCGTCGAGGGAGCCGCGGGCACGGACGCCACCACAGACGACCTCAAACCACTCCTCGAGGAGAACGACCTCAAGGCCGAGCCCGTCAAGAAAGATGCCATAGATCAGGCTGACGAAGGCGGGGAGACCTTCACTAGCATCTTCTTGCTCTTCGGGCAGTTCTCCGTTGCGGCTGGCGTGCTCTTGATCTTCCTGATCTTCGTGATGCTCGCCGCGGAGCGCAAGCACGAGCTCGGCATAGCGCGCGCCGTCGGGATGCGCAGGGGACACCTGATGCGTATGTTCGCCTTCGAAGGGGCGCTCTACGCCCTGCTCGCGAGCGCCCTCGGCAGCGTCGCCGGCGTCGGGGTCGGGTGGCTGATGGTGCGCGTGATCGGCAAAGCGTTCGCGGGATCAGGCTTCGAGATCTCCTTCGCCACAAGCCCCGAGAACGTCGTCATAGCGTTCTGCCTCGGCATGGTGCTCACGTTCGCGGTCGTTCTGATCTCTTCCTGGCGGGTGAGCCGTCTGAACGTGGTGAGGGCTATCCGCGACATCCCCGAGCCCGACAACAATGGCCGCAGCGTCAAGGGCGTCCTCCTGGCGCTCGCGATCCCGCTCGCCGGGGCTGGCCTCGTCTGGCAGGGACTCCAGGCGGAGCAAATGGGCCTTTACATGCTGGGGCTCTCGCTCCTCATCGTCGGGGCTGCGCTCGTGGCCCGCGTGCTGCGCGTGCCCGAGCGGATCTCCTTCACGGTGGCTGGGATGCTCTTGCTCGGGCTTTGGCTCCTGCCCGTCTCGTTCGCGCCGAGCGGGATGACCGAAGGAATAGACCTCTTCTTTATCTCGGGCGTTATGATCGTCTTGGCCGGCGTGTGGGTCATAATCTACAACTCCGATCTACTGCTCGGCACCGTCGTCGCCCTGTTCGGCTGGCTGCGCGGGATGCCGCCCGTCCTCAGGGCCGCCGTATCCTATCCGCTGCAGAGCCGCTTCCGTACCGGCATGACCCTCGCCATGTTCTCCCTCGTCGTCTTTACCATCGTGACCATGAGCTTTATAAACGCAGCCTTCAGTTCCATCTTCGAGGATACGGACCGGCTCTCAGGCGGCTTCGACGTGCGCGCCGATGCCGGCTACGCAGCCCCGATCCCGGACATGAACGAGGCGCTGAAAGACACGCAGGATATAGACGAAAGCGACTTCACTGCGGTCGGCACTCGTACTGGGATCTCCGCAGATGCGAAGCAGAAGGGAACGGACAGGAAGCCCGAAACTCTATTCTTGCAGGGCGTGGACGGTGGCTACACGAAGAACGTCGGCTACGGCTTCAAGTCCACCGTCCCCGAGTACGACACGGCGGACGAAGTTTGGACCGCGTTGCGGACTGAGAAGAATACTGCGGTTATCTCGTCGGATCTCGCACCCAGCAGGTCCAACTTCGAAGTCGGCGACGGGGCTCCCACGATAAAGCTCTCCGGCTTCTACGGGGACGACCCTACGCTTCCCGACGACATCTACATACAGGTCGAGGACCCACAGTCTGGCCAGACGAGGAGCCTGCGCGTGATCGGGGTTCTCGAAGACACGGCGTTCTTCGCACCTGGCGTGACGTCCTCGCGGGCGACCGTGGACGACTTCGCGGGATCTCCCGTCCCGGCACAGAGCTACGAGTTCAGGTTGAAAGACGGGGTGGATTCGGGGGCGGCCGCGAAAGACCTGGAGAAAGCATTCGCCCAGAACGGCCTCCAGGCCGTCGCAGTAAAGCAGGAGATCGAAGACGGCTCGGCCTCGCAGGGACTCTTCAACAACCTGCTCATGGGCTTCATGGGACTCGGGCTCCTCGTCGGCATCGCGGCCCTCGGCGTCATCGCGGCCCGCTCAGTGGTCGAGAGGAGGCAGCAGATCGGGATGCTCCGCGCCCTCGGCTTCCAGCGGGCACAGGTGCGGCTCGCTTTCCTTATAGAGTCGTCCTTCGTAGCCCTGCTAGGCATAGGGCTCGGCGTGGCTCTTGGCGCCGCGCTCTCCGTTGGGATAGTGGACTCGTTCGCGGAGCAGATCTCCGGTATCCGTTACACGGTGCCGTGGGGTACCCTGGGTGTGATCGTTGGCCTCTCCTACGTAGCCGCACTGCTCACCACCTTCCTCCCGGCCAGCCAGGCCTCGAAGGTCTATCCTGCCGAAGCCCTGCGCTACGAGTAGAGCCGGCCGATCTTATGGAGGGTTCGCGTGGAGCGAACCCTCCTTTCATCCTCGGGAACGATCTTCGATACATCCGCGGGCGGATGCGCTGTGTCTCGCACGGTACTAAACTGGCCTGAGTCATGAGAATAGGCACGTCCGATGATGGGTGAGATCTTCGCGCTCCGGCGGTTGCGGTGGAAGCTGACGCTCAGCTATACGCTCGTGGCCGCGGTAACGCTGCTCGCGCTGGAGTTGATACTGGCCGGTGCCCTGGTCGCCTTCCTGAACTCTGATCTCTTGCCGAGGCTGGTGGTGCAGAACTTCAGGGACGAAGTGGCGCCGCGCCTCGAGAGACCACTGAACCAGAATCCGCCGAATGCCGAAGGTATACGAGAGGAGCTCGTGGGCTTCGCTGATAATTCCGGCGTTCGGGGGGGCGACAGGCCCCCGCCGCCGCCCACGAGCCTCGGCAACTACACCGCCGACCAGGGCGCCCTCCTCGTGGTCGACGACAGGCGCCGCCTGCTGGCCTCCGTCCCTGAGATGCAAGGCTTCCCCGAAGGCAAGCGGTTCGACGCAGGGAGCATCTCCGGCCTCGAGCCGCTGGTGAACGCTGCGTTCGACGGCGAGGAGAACTCAGGCCAACTCTCTTCCAACGTTGGAGGCCAGGTCGTAACCGTCACGCCCATAGAGGGCAAGAAGGGCCGGGTCGCCGGGGTACTTGTTGGCACGCTGGGGCTGCCGAATCTCACAGCGCCGCTACTTATCACGGTGGGGATCAGCGCGATCTTCCTGACGATACCGGCCGCTTTCCTGGGCGCGCTCTTCGGTTTCTTTACCGCCTGGAGTCTGACCCGTCGCATAGGACGCCTCGCCCGCGCGGCCAGGTCGTGGAGCAGGGGAGATTTCTCCGTGACGACGAAAGACCGATCGCGGGACGAGCTCGGCCAGCTCTCGCGGGAGCTCAACAGCATGGCGGCCGAGCTCGAAAACCTGCTCCAGGCGCGGGGAGAGCTTGCAACGCTGGAAGCCCGCAACCGCTTTGCTCGTGACCTGCACGACTCCGTCAAACAGCAGGTCTTCGCGACCTCGCTCCAGATCGCCGCAGCCCGCGCCTTGATCGAGAAAGACACGGACTCGGCCGAGTCCCACCTCTCCCAGGCCGACGAGCTGGTACGCCAGGCCCAGAAAGAGCTCAACGGCCTGATCCAGGAGATGCGTCCGGCAGCCCTCGAAGGCAAGGGCCTAGCGACGGCGCTACGCGAGTACGTCGTACGCTGGTCGGAGGGGGCCGAGATCCGGGCGGATTTTCGGGTTCAGGGCGAGCGTAGGGTGCCTCTGGAAGTCGAACAGGCGCTCTTCCGCATCGCCCAGG
>JACCSM010000295.1 GCA_013698525.1 Rubrobacteraceae bacterium | reverse complement strand
GCTTGAGCTCGACGACGGCCTCGGCCACGTCGCCCCCGTCGCGCAGGTGCTCGAACCCATCGGGCAGCAGGACCCCTGCCTCCCTGAACGCCTCCCTGCTGCCGCTCTTGGTCCCGAGGTAGTTGAGTTGCGGGTCGTTGCCGTAGAGCGGGATGCCCAGCCGAACGGCGAGGCTCCGTTCCAGCGCCGTGCTGTTGAAACAGGTCAAGTGCGCCGCTTCTGGGTCGGCGATCGCCGACCGGATCCGCTCCACCAGGCGAGGGCGGTCGAGTATCTTCTGCGTCAGCGGTACGTCTGAGGCGTCGTGGCAAGAGAGGAGCGTCATACGGCTGCGGGCGTGGCGCAATGGGATGCCAGGCAGCAGGTGCAAATAGTAATCTACTATGGCCGTCGCGATGTGCTGGCTCGTGACGTAGACGACGTGAGTGCGGGGCAGGCGCAAGAGCATCAGCATGCAAAGCAGCCGTTCCTCGTAGTGGTGCGCGCCGGAGATCTTCGCCATCTCCTCGATGTCGAGCGTGAGACTCGGCACCACAATGACCGTCTGGGAGGCGCGCGGGTCAGAGAGCACCCGCCGCGCCAGCGGCCTTAGCTTGGCCTGCAAAGCCGCGAAGCGCCTGAGCTCCTCCGCTGAGCCAGGCTCAGGCACATCAACTGGCGTCGTCGGTGTCGAGATCATGTTCGTCACCCCTATTCCCTGAGCGAAAATTATACGCGAGGCTCCCACGTCCCGCAGAAGAGTCCTCGTCCTCTATACGCCCATCAGAAAATTGTAACAATCCCCTGTTCGATCCATGTCCTTTCATGCGGTAGACTCTGGGTTCGAGGGCCCGCTCCGCGCGGCCTTTTTCGTTGCTTGAATCTCCCACACGTGTTCTGGCGAGGCGCTCGGGCCCGGTGAGAGGAGTGTGTCAGGAGAACACGTGGAATACCGCAACATCGCCATCATCTCGCACGTCGACCACGGCAAGACCACCCTCGTGGACGGCCTGCTCAAGCAGACCCTGGAGCTCGGCCACGGGCAGGAGATCTCCGAGCGCGCCATGGACAGCAACGTCCTGGAGAAAGAACGCGGCATCACCATCCTGGCCAAAAACACGGCCGTCGAGTACGAGGGAGTCAAGATCAACATCGTCGACACCCCCGGCCACACGGACTTCGGCGGCGAGGTCGAGCGCGTCCTCGGCATGGTCGACGGATGCCTGCTCCTCGTCGACGCCGCCGAGGGCCCGATGCCACAGACGCGCTTTGTACTCCGCAAGGCCATCGAGCTAGGTCTCAAGCCTATTGTGGTCGTCAACAAGGTCGACCGCCACGACGCCCGTCCCGACGAGGTCGTCGACCTCACCTTCGACCTGATGGCCGACCTCGGCGCCTCGGACGAGCAGCTCGACTTCCCGATCCTCTACGCCATAGCCCGCGAGGGCAGGGCGTTCAGGAGCTTGGACGAGCCGCGGGACGACATGAGGGAGCTGTTCGAGACGGTGCTGGAGGAGATCCCCGCCCCGGAGGTCGACCTCGCTGCCCCCTTCCAGATGCTCGTCACCAACCTGGACTACTCCGAGTACCTCGGGCGCATCGTGGTCGGTCGCGTGCGGCGCGGGGAGGTCAGGCGCGGCGAGTCCGTCAACCTGATCCATAAAGATGGCACGATGACGAAGACGCGTGTGGTCCAGCCATTCACCCACCTCGGGTTGCAACGCATCGAGGCCGAGGAGGTCGGCGCCGGCGACATCGTGGCCCTCTCAGGCATCGAGGGCGTCCAGATCGGGGAGACCATAGCCGACGCAGCCGACCCGGAGGCGCTGCCAACGATCACAGTAGACGAGCCGACGATCAGCATGATGTTCGGGCCGAGCACCTCCCCCTTCGCTGGCAGGGAGGGCAGATACGTCACGTCGCGCCACCTCAGGGACCGATTGAAAAGAGAAGTCCAGACCAACGTGTCGTTGCGCGTCGAGGAGTTGCGCCCCGACGAGTTCGAAGTCTCGGGACGCGGCGAACTGCACCTTTCGATCCTGCTCGAGACCATGCGCCGCGAGGGGTACGAGGTCCAGGTTGGTGCGCCGCGGGTCATCGTACGCGAGGTCGACGGCAAAAAGTACGAGCCCTTCGAGCACCTCGTCATCGACGTACCCGAGCGGTTCGTCTCGGCGGTGATCGGGGTGCTGTCCGGCCGCAAGGGCAAGCTAGTCGACGTGGTGCCGCAGGGCTCGCGCAGTCGGATAGAGTTCGAGATTCCTGCCCGGGCGTTGTTCGGCTTTCGGACGCAGTTCCTCTCCATGACGCAGGGAGAAGGCATAATGAGCCACGTCTTCGACGGCTACGCGCCATGGGCCGGAGACCTCAAGACCCGCCAGAACGGTAGTCTCGTAGCGTCCGAGGCAGGAAGCGCCTTCGCGTACTCCATCTGGAAGCTCCAGGAACGTGGCAGCTTCTTTATCAAGCCGGCGACCGATGTCTACGTCGGCATGGTCGTCGGAGAGAACAACCGCGAGAACGACCTCAACGTCAACGTCTGCAAGAACAAGAAGCTCACCAACGTCCGCTCCTCCGGCGCCGACGACGCGCTCAACCTCACGCCCGTGCACAAGATGACCCTGGAGGAAGCTCTCGAATACATCGGCGAGGACGAGCTAGTCGAGATCACACCAGAGTCCATCCGCCTCCGAAAGAAGGTTCTCGAACCGAGTATGCGAAAGTAACTTATGTGAGCAGTAAGATTGGCACCTATCTCGCGCCAGAACAGCGTGTATTGCAGGCAGCCTTATCGTGACGACATGACAAACTGCCTTTAGCACCATGGCTCAGTACGTCAAGTAGCAACCTTAAAGATGGCGGCCACTACACTATCGACGAAATCGAGCGCTTCTTGCACTACTTTTGGGTTAATCGGCCAGCGATATCCTGGATTAGTTGGGTCCATATCTGCTTCATGGGCGATCTTATTACGGCGATCCACTATCGTACTCAACTGTACCTTAACTGCCTTTGCCGGTTTTCCCAATTCAATACCTACTTGCTCCCATAAGCTTA
>JACCSM010000289.1 GCA_013698525.1 Rubrobacteraceae bacterium | reverse complement strand
GAACGCACAGAGCCCGGACGAGGCGCGCAACCCCTCGGTTCATTCGCCCGGCGGAGCGGGACGTTCGGGGAAGCGGTGGTTGGTAGAATGGGTTCGCCATAAAGGGTTCTCGGATCTCCTTGTCGGTAGGTAAGAGGTGGAGGGCCCATCCTGGTTGGCGCCACGGCGGGCCCCTACCACACCCGGTCTTTCTTTCCGGTTACGTCGAGCGGGCCGTCCTTCCGATCACCTCCTCCCTTGATCGACTTCGGGTACGGTCGCCTACCGATTTGCGTGTCGACCGTGCCATGCAAGAGATTGTGGACCGGCGGTGTGCGTTCCAGCATCGGCCGTTCCGCCAATCTTTATGGCTGATCGGCCAGACCTAGGGGCCGCTCATTGCCCCCACCAAACTCTCTGTTGTACTCTTCGACATGAAGAGCGGGGTCGCCGGAGACCGGTCGATCGACTAGCGTTTCGTCGGGTTGTGGAGCGCGGGTTGGCTAAGGACAGACCATGAGGAAGCAATACATTGCAAGTGGATAAAGCGGCGGGGACAAAACGCAAAGAGGAGGGGTCATGAGGGTTCTATTGAGGGTGCTGCCCATCGCGCTCACGGTCGTGCTGGCGGGGTACTGGCTGGGGGATCCGGCAGCGCGGGCCCAGGGAGACGCGCCGAGCGCGGGAGCGTCGCAGCACGGCAACGCGGGGGCATCACAGTACGGCTCTGACCCTGCGGTGGCCGTCGAGCCTGGTCCTGTTGAGCCGGTCACCGTAGACGCGGCGCCGGCGGCTGGCACCCCGGCTTCCGCAGCGAGCTCCACGTCGGCGTCGGCCAGTGGTTCGTCTTCGGCCACGAGTTCGGCGTCGGCGAGTAGCTCGGCGTCCCCGGCTTCAGAGGATCAGTACGAGGGCGAGTATCCCGAAGATCCAGCTCCTTGCGATGGAGAAGAGTGCGAGGGTGAGACACCCCCGTCCGAAAAGGGTCCACGGGCGCCCGAGGATTACCCTGGCTTCTACTGGCACAACAAAGCCCAGGATCTGTACTACTATGAAATAGAGTGTTGGGAGGACTGCGGAGTGGAGAATGCGGTTCACCCGTCGTTCTACGAATGCCACAAACAAATCATTCGACGATTCTCGGACTCTGGCGAGGTCGTCAAGGAGAGGTCGTATATCTATTGTGAGCATCCGAGATGGAGTGAGTGGGCGAGCTCGGCTGCGGACCCGCCGAAACGGTGGGCCAACGAGGTGTGCATTTACCAGTACGATGAGAGCGGAAGGATAGTCGCCAGGAGGCCATGCTCGGGCGGCTCCGGGGGGTCCGGCCTCGATGAGTCGGCGAACGACGCGCAGGAGGTCGACGACGAGCTCGAACACGCGAACCCTCACCGCCCGACCCACTACGACAATGAGGAGGGACCCGAGGCGGAACCCGGGCCACTGTTCGGGAATTTGGCCGCTGCCGAGTTCTCCGGCGAAGCCGGCGGCGAGCAGGATATCGAGGCGGGCGAAAGCGGCAACGCGCAAGAACCGATGGTATCGAGTCCGGTGGGCCCGACCGTATCCGGAGACGGTGGAAAGCGAACCGTAGACCCATCCACGAACGATGCCTCACCGACCACGCAGGAAGAGCGCGACACGGTGTCCACGGATGAGGCCCAGATGACGTCCAATACGGAGGAGGACGGCGAAGGAGCGAACGGCTTTCCTGCCACCATCCAGCCTGGATCCGTGCTGGCCGAACGTCTCCTCACGCTCTCGTCGGCGGGGCTGAACGGTCAGCCTGGAAAGGCCGCGCTGTTCTCCTCAGGCCCCGTGGGACCGGGGACGGCCGAAGGAGTTCGCGAGGGCGCGGCGTTGCGTGAGGTCAGAGAGGTTGCGTGGGGGATCTCCAAAGCACCAGGGCATCGTGGCCAGGTGGGCGAGGATGTCTCCGGCGATTCGGGTTTGAAGGCTGCCGGCTCGGGAATCGTCGAGCGAATACGGGCCCCTGGCGCGGACGACCCGGCCCAGGGGAAAGCCTCCCTGATCGTTCTGGCGGGGGGTTTATTGCTGGGAACGATGGTCGTTCTTCGTCGGCGGTTCTAGGAAGTGGGAGAAGCGCGCGGCGTCCGCCTAGGTCAGCCATCGGATGGCCGATCCGCCAGACACGGCGAGGGCCCGAAGAGAGCGGGCGTGGCGCGCCGATGGCCAAGGCGCATCGGATTGTCGTGTCTGGCGGGCGCCTTGGCGGGGACGCTGACGGTGGCGCTCGGTCCCTATGCGAGCCCGTACCTGGTCGCGGCAGGCTATCGAATGGTGCGGGACGCGCCGGTGCCGGATGGGACGCTGGAGGCGTTCACGGAGTTCATGAGCGGCGCGGGCAACGTACTCCTGCTTGGCGTCGTGGCTGCGTGCGTATGGAGCGTCGCGAGCAGACGTTCCGGAGGCTTTCGCCCTCTTGGCGGCGCGGCGTGCGGGCTGGTGGCTGCGTGGACCGTCCTGATCGTAATACAGGTACGCTGGCCTGACGTGCTCTGGTGGGAGTTCGTGTTCTATCCAGTCAGCGGCGTCGCCGGGGGCGTGCTCGGTGGCTGGTTGGCCCGG
>JACCSM010000278.1 GCA_013698525.1 Rubrobacteraceae bacterium | reverse complement strand
CGTTGGCGCGTGGAGGGTTGGCGAACCACCACACCTCGCCGGAGGGATGAACCGCGTAGCCGAAGAACGCCCGCTTCCCGAAGATCATCCGGAACGTGCCGGGCTCGGCAGGGACGCGCACATCGCTGGCGTACCCGCCGATGTTGAGCACCGGGATGTAGTGGGCTCCTGGAGCCGCCGGGTCGATTATGCGGCGGGTACGGGAGTGTATGCCATCGGCACCAACGAGCAGATCCCCCTCGGCCTCGGTACCATCCTCGAACTGCGCCGCGACGACACCGTCAGGCGTAATCTCGGCATCCACGAGCCGCTTGCCGTACTCGACGCGGGCGCCGCGCCGGACCGCCTCGTCTCGCAGCGCCCGGTAGAGGTCGGCCCGCTTGAGGGTCTGGCTGACTGTGCCGTCGGGCAGCGTCCCGCCGTTGGGGACGTCGCCGAGGTGTCTGCCGGTGCCGCTCTGGATCTCCATACGAGGCGTGGGGAAGCCCTCGGCCAACACGAGGTGGTGGGCGTCGATGGCGCGCAGGGCGTCCAGACCGTTGCTGGCGAAGGTTAGGAAGGCGCCGGCGTCGTCCGCGCCGCCCGCGTACGCTTCGTAGACGACCGAGTCCACTCCGGCCTGTTGCAGCGCCATCGCGGCGACCGGTCCGGCGACGCCCCCACCGATAATGAGGGCCTTCTTCGCGCGGCTCATGAGCCTTTCCTTCCTGGCGCGAAGATACGCCAGAGCCTGTCCGTGAGGGTCCAGAGCAGGAACGTGGCAGCGTTGCTGCCTATTGGTCGAACGCGGCTGTTGTGGAACGCGGCAAAGCGCCATTCGGTACCCTCGCGAACGGCGACAAGCGTCTGGATCGAATCCCGTTCCGGCGAAGGCTTCGTCTTGCCGTGCTTCACTGTGCTCCCGGTGGCGTGGATGATGGCCACGTCGGGGTTCGGGAACGTGATACCAAAGACGCGGCCTGTGAGGCGCGTGCCCTTTAGGAACTCGTCGAAGAGTCGCTGGTGTGAAGCGGCGATCTCCCGTCGCCCCGTGGTGAGCGTCCCGTCGAACGCGACATAGTCGGCGTCTTCGGTGAACCGCGAGCCGTAAGCCTCGCCATCTCCCCTGCCCCAGTCATCGAGGAGCAGACCGAACAGCTCCCTGATGGCCGCCTCGTCGGGGTTCTGCGCTTTGATTGTGCTGGTGGTTTCTTCGGTCATGGTCGAAAGGTCCTTTCTCCGTCGTAAGGGGTGGGATCCACGGAGCGGTTCGACCTGTTATCCTTGAAAGTACACGCCTCGGGTAACAGATTCCACTCTGCGGGACTAAATCTCGGGGGTTCTCGACCTCCGCCGGGGTGTGCCAGCACCCCACCGGGGGTCTTCTCTATTTAGATCACGGCCCAGCCTCCTCCACCCGGAACACCGGACACCGGGGTGCCAGCGACCCAAACTCTTCCGGAGTGCCTGAGATACCGTAGAGTTGCCTGAAGTACCTGACCCCATGCGGCACCTCTCGCGGGAACTCCCGCAAGACGGGTGCGCGCTCCTGAATCGGCAACTCGACGAGGTTTACACGCTCTTGCTCCCTGCCGCGTTCCAGGATCCCCCACCCAGCAATCCGTGCGTTCTTCACCCAGTCCGCATCTTCGAGACCGGCGATGATGTAGCGTTCACCGTCAACGGTGAGACGGGAGTCGTGTGCAGCTTGCCGTCTTGCGGCCAGGCACGCAGAGCAGCCGCACGACGCCGATCACAACCCCACGGCGCTGCAGGGCAACGATCGCAGGATTGGCGAGCTTGAGCCATCCGGGTAATCTGGCTTCCTCAGACATCTTTCTCCTCTCCACCCCCGGCAGCGCTCATCTGGCCCCGCTCCGAATGAAGGGAGCGCCACTCCGACAGGCTGCCTAGCTCTCCGGCTTCGATCTCCTCCACGAGCACGCGCACCCATCCCAGTTCGGCCTCGCGCAACATCAACTCATGCTCCGACTCTACGAGGAAAAGACGGGGCAAGTTAAACTGCTCGGCGGCGCTGTCAAGACGAGATCTCATCTCCCCAGTCTCTTCTTCCAGACGCCGCACCCGCTCCTCCAGTAGCGCAACAGCCTCCTCGGGAGGAAGCCCAGGCAAGAATGAGAGCCCGGCCGCAAACTGCGTGTACTCCTTGACCGGCTCCCTCAAGAGTTCACGTAGCCAGGTAAGGAACTCCTCGCGGCCCGCGCCGGTGATCCCGTAGATCGTCCGCTCGGGACGCCGCCCATCGCGTACCGTCTCCCTCGCTACAATGAGCCCCTCCCGCTCCAGCGCTGAGACCACCGAGTACAGAGAGCTGTACCTGAGCCGCACCGACTCGTGCTTGCCCCGCTCGCGCATCAAAGTGACCATCTCATATGGGTGCATCGGCCGCTCGTAGAGGAGCGCCATCACCGCCAACGCCAGCGGATTGGACACTTTCCTCTTCGATGCCATCAAAGCTCCTTTAGTCGATATGAACTAGTCGAAGACGACTATATACCTGGAACGGTTTGGTGTCAAGCGTTGTGCGGCTCCTCACCCGCGACGCCAACACCCCTTGATAAGCGGCTTCCCCAAGGCGGCGGGCAACCTCCCGCACCTCACTGCTGACTGGCTGCAATGCTGACCTGCTGTCTGCTATACACTGTGATCGGGGTGAGTAGCATCGGAGTGCATGGAGAGCGGCACCTCGCGCCCGCTGCGGCGTGGGCAGGGGCCTTTGTCGTGTGCGGGGCGGGGGACTGGCTGCTCGGGCGGTGGGTGTTCGTGCCGGTCTTTGTGGCCGCCTTCTACGGCGGTATGATCGTCATAAACCTCCTCACCTACCCTATGCTCTCGTTCTGGCGGGGATGGCTGAGGCGGCGCGGCCTCGTGGCGTGGTACCTGGTCGAGGTCGTCGGGATGTGGGGCGGGACAACGCTCCTAATCGTGGCGCTAGCGCCCTGGTGGCTCTCGGAGAGTCCCGGATGGGTGCTGTTGCGGGCGCTCGGCTGCCTGCTCGCGTTCGTCTCGGTCGGGATCGGGACGTGGGCCTGCTACAAGATGGGCTGGGCGCGTCTCCTCTTTGCGGGGGCGCTCTTCCCGCCCGGCTCCGGAGCTGAAGAGAACAGGGTGCCGCAGCGGCTCGTGGTGGAGGGACCGTACCGCCACGTGCGGAACCCGCTCTACGTCACGGACTTCGCCCTGATCTTGGGAACAGCCCTCCTGGCGAACGACCCCTTCCTCTTCCTGCTCGCCGCACTCTACGCTGCCCAGCTAGCCCTTCAGCTACCCCTCGAAGAACGCGAGCTTCACCGGCGCTTCGGACTCCGTTACAGTCGCTACTGCCAGCTAGTCCCCCGCTTCGTACCCAGGATGCGACCCGTCAGTCCTCACGAGATTGAATAGAAGGCAACAGGTTTTCAGCATTTCAGCTAGTCAGCACTTCAGTTTCTCAGCTTATTGGCCTTACTGAAACCTAATACCTGTTGCCTATTTCCTGGCGAGCACGATGAGGTGGTCGCTAGTCAAGGTGAATGGCTCGCCCTCGAAGCTGCCGTAGACTGCCTCGACCTCGAAGTCTGCGAGCCTTAGCATGAGCCTCAACTCGTCGCGGGTGGTGATCCGGATCGTCAGGTCGTGCGCCCTCCGGTGCTCGAGCGTGCCCGACGCGTCGTAGCGCTCGTAGAATAGTCGCATCTGC
>JACCSM010000271.1 GCA_013698525.1 Rubrobacteraceae bacterium | reverse complement strand
AGGTAGTGGACCCACTTGTCCGCGCTCTCGGGGACAAAGGAGAGCCGGTCCATCATCTTGAGGTACTTGGGCAGCGCCGCCTCGAGGAGCTGGCCGTCGGTGACGAAGCCCCGCAGGGTACCGTCCTCGTCCGTCACCGGAACGCCGGGGACGTTGTGTTCCCTCATCACCCGTAGCGCCTCGCGGGCGAGCGTGCCGGGGCGCACGGTGTCCGCGGGACGCATTATGTCCTCTATCTTGACGTCTCCGCCCGACTGCCCTTCGTCGTCCATCCTGACCTCCTCCGTCCTCCAGAACTCGCAGTTCGGTCTTCAATTGTATAATCCACGGCCAGCATGCAGGAATTCTTTGCCGTCGCGTTATTCGTAGTGGTCCTCGCGCTCATCGCGTTCGAGGTCTTGAACCGGACGGTCGCGGCGCTGCTCGGGGCTGCCGTCTTGATCTCATTCGGCGTCCTCGACCAGGAGCAGGCGGCCACCGAGTTCGTCGACTGGAACACCATCGGGCTCCTCGCCGGGATGATGGTTATCGTCGCCATCCTCGAGAGAACCGGCGTCTTCGAGTACCTGGCTATAAAGAGCGCCCAGTGGGGCAAGGCCCGCCCCGGACGGATACTCATCCTCCTCTCCGTCGTCACGGCCTTCCTCTCGGCGTTTCTGGACAACGTGACCACCGTGATACTTATGGTTCCCGTGACGTTCCTGATCGCCGACGCCCTGGAGTCCTCGCCCATGCCCTTCCTGCTCACGCAGGTGATGGCCTCGAACGTGGGCGGGGCGGCGACCCTGATCGGCGACCCGCCCAACATCCTGATCGGGAGCGCCGCCGACCTCACTTTTTTGGACTTCGTCGTCGCCCTCACCCCCGTCGTCTTGCTCACGCTGCCGGCGGTGCTCGGCGTGCTTTATCTGATGTTCCGCAAGGATCTGAGCTGCAGCAAGGACGCCGAGCAGACCATCGGGGCGATAGACGCGGCGGCAAGCATCCGCGATCCCGTCCTGCTGCGCAAGTCGCTCATCGTGCTGGGGCTCGTGATAGTGGCGTTCTTTTTGCACGGCGCGCTGCACCTGGAGGCCGCCACCATCGCGCTCTTCGGGGCCGCGGCGCTCATGCTCTACGCGAAGAGCGACGTGGAGGAGGTGCTGCGCGAGGTGGAATGGCCGACCCTGCTCTTCTTCGTCGGTCTCTTCGTGCTCGTGGGTGGGCTGGAAGCGACGGGGTTCGTCGGGAGCATAGCCACGGCGCTCACGAACGTCGCCGGGGGAGCCTCGGCCCTCACCGCCGTCGTGGTCATCTGGGGGAGCGGCATCGCGTCGGGCATCGTGGACAACATCCCTTTTACGGCGACCATGATCCCGGTCATACAAGACCTCGCCCGTGCCGAGGGGCTCTCCGAGGAGGAGGTGCGCCCCCTGTGGTGGTCGCTCGCCCTCGGCGCGGATTTCGGCGGCAACCTCACCCTCATCGGCGCCTCGGCCAACGTCGTCGTCGCCGGCATGAGCGAGCGAGCCGGGCAAAGGATTCCTTTCCTGAAGTTCATGCTCTACGGCATCCCCGTCACCCTGGTATCCCTTTTGGTGGCAACGGTCTACGTACTGGTCCGGTACTATTAACGATACTATCCTACCCTTCCGGCACGGGTCTAGACGGATCATCCTGCGTCACGCTCGGAGTCTCGAGGTGAACCTCTAGAAATTCCTGGAGGGTGGAGCGGGTGATCTGGGAGCCCCACCCGCCCCAGAGGAAGTCGAAGGTGTGGTTGGCCCATGGCAGCTCGACGAGGCGATGGGGCACGCCGGCCTCCCGCAACCGATCCGCCAGCAGCTCGGATTGCCCCGATGGCACTATCTGGTCGTCGCCCCCGTGGGCGAGGAAGGTCGGCGGAGCGCGGGGGTCGACACGTAAAACGGGCGAGAGGAGACGGTAGCGCTCGGGTACGGCGTCCCGGGTGCCGCCTATGAACCGGTCCATACCGCCCAGGTAGCCCAGGGAGGAGAGGCGGGCGAGGTCGGTGGGTGGGTAGAACGCCACCGCCGCAGCCACCCCGGTATCGTGGAGGTTACGGGCGTCGCAGCCGGGTGTCGGAGCGGAGCCCTGCGTGTAGGCCGTAAGCAGGGCCAGGTGCCCGCCGGCGGAGCGGCCCATGAGGGCCACGCGCTCGGGGTCCACGCCGTAGCGGGCGGCGTTCTCCTTGACCCACCCTACAGCGCATCTCACGTCGGCGGGGGCGTCCCGCCAGCTGGGCGGTGGCGAGAGCCGGTAGTCGATGTCGAAGACCACGTATCCTTTGCTGGCGAGCCAGGCGTTCCACCGGGGGAAGTCGCCGCGTTCCCCCGAGCGCCAACCACCGCCGTGCACCACGATTACCGCCGGACGTCCCTTGGCAGCGTCTGCCTCTCCGGCAGGACCTCCTCCTGGCGGCCGCCAGACATCTGCCTCGAGCTCCTCGCCTCCCGGGCGGGCATAGGTCACGGTCTCCGGCGAACGGTCCGCCGCGAAAGCGGGGCCCGCGAAGTATCCGGG
>JACCSM010000225.1 GCA_013698525.1 Rubrobacteraceae bacterium | reverse complement strand
AGGGCGTTCCGCACGAGGACAGGGCCTCGGCCTTCGAGAAGATCCCGCTCGAGTCCCGCGTGGCTATGGAGCCCCGCCCTTACCAGAGGGAGGCTCTCGGCGCCTGGCGCCGGGATGGGCTCCGCGGCGTGGTCGTCCTGCCGACCGGTGCTGGGAAGACGGCCGTGGCGGTGAGCGCGATGGAGCGCGTTGGGCGGAGCACGCTCGTCGTCGTTCCGACCCTCGCGCTGTTGAAGCAGTGGTATTCCATATTGCAGGACGCCTTCGGCGGCTCCGTCACGATCGGGTTGCTCGGTGGCGGCTACCACGAGATAACGCCCATCACCGTGACGACCTACGACTCGGCCTACATTCACGCCGAGCGTTACGGGGACCGCTTCGCGCTCGTCGTCTACGACGAGGTACACCATCTGCCCGCCCCGAAGAACGCGATCATCCCTAAGATGCTCCTCGCGCCCTACGCCCTCGGCCTCACCGCGACGCCGGAGAGGCCCGACGGAGGTCACGGACTGCTCCCCGACCTCGCAGGGCCTATCGTCTACCGCCTTTCTCCCGAGGATCTCGCCGGGACCTACCTCGCCCCCTTCGAGCTGGTCCGCATCCCCATCGAGCTCACCGCCCAGGAACGCTTCGATTATGCCCAGGCCGAGGCCGTCTACAGGGACTTCCTCGAGAAGCACCGTCTGCCGATGCGCTCCCCAGAGGACTGGCAGCGCTTCATTATGGTCGCCGCAACGAGCCATTCCGGAGGGAGGGAGGCGCTGCTCGCGGCGCGGCAACGGCGTGAGATCAGGGAAGGCGCGATGAGGAAGGGGGCGACGCTGGAGATGCTTCTAAGGAGGCATTGGGACGATCGCGTTATAGTCTTCGCCAAGAGCGTCGATGAAGTCTACGCGCTCAGCCGGAGGTTCCTCATACCTGGCGTGACACACGAGACGCCAGCCCGCGAACGCAAGGAGATACTCGACCGCTTTCGGGCGGGCCGCTACAGGGCCGTAATAGCCTCAGACGTCCTGAACGAGGGGGTCGACGTTCCGGACGCCGGGGTGGCCGTGATACTCGCCGGCAGCGCCTCCCGACGCGAATACGTCCAGCGCCTCGGCCGTATCCTCAGGCCGGGGGAGGGCAAGCGGGCGATCCTCTACGAGCTCGTAACGACCCAGACGGGCGAAGAGTTTACGGCCCGCCGCCGCAAGGAGGCCCTGCTCTAGTGCTTCGCAGCGAGCACGTGATGGCCCGCCTGAACCGCGGCAGGCTCGTCACCCACAGGCTCTCGCCGGATGACCAGCGCGCCCTGGCCGTCGCGGCGGAACTCTGCGACCTCTACGCCGCCCACGTAGGGCTACCGCGGTCCCGCCTGGAGCGGGAGCTTACAGTTAGGGAGGAGGGTCTCGGTCCGGGCCTCGACTCCCGCAGGGGATTCAAGATCGTACGCGCCCTCTCCAAGCTCCTGGAGGAGCGGGCCGGTTGGATCGCGCCGACCGAGGCCGACCCCTACACGCTCCGCACCCGCGTCTTCGAGCTCGCGGCGGCCCTTCCCGAACCACCGGCCGCCGAGCCTGGTCTGCTCGAGACCCCTACGCACGGGGACGTGCTCTCGCAGGTCGCAGGGGAGACAGGGGTCGACGATCCGGCCGCTTCTATGTACGCGGACAGGCAGGGGGCCCAACTCCTCGGCGAATTCGACCGGCCTTCGCCAGGGGAGCTCGTTCGTCGCTACAACGTCGCCCAGGTACAGGGGGTGCTCTACTCGGCGAGGGACCTCGTCGTCGACCTCCGTGAAGGGGCAGACGCACGGCTCGTGTTCCACTACGTAAAGCTCCTGGGTTTGATCTACGACCTCGAACCTCTCCCTCGCGGCCACCGGCTCCGCCTCGACGGTCCGCTCTCTATCTTCGGTGGCACCCGCAAGTACGGGCTGCGCCTGGCGAAGTTCTTCCCCGGCCTGCTGATGACTTCCCCCTGGAAGCTCTCGGCGAACGTAGAGTGGAAGGGCAGGGAGGCAGTCCTGGAACTGGATTCAGAGACGTCCGAACTGGAGAGTCACTACCTTGGGCCGAAGGACGAGCGCGAGGCCGATGACGTCCGCGGGGCTTTCGTCCGGGCCTGGGAACGCGCGAAGGATACGGGCGGCTGGGAGC
>JACCSM010000198.1 GCA_013698525.1 Rubrobacteraceae bacterium | reverse complement strand
GGTTCCACGCAACGGCGTCATGCTCGGCCAGCGGCGCTCCCCAGGTCGCCCCTGCGTTGTTCACCAGCACGTCGAGCGAGTCCCAGCGCTCTCCCACCGCATCGGCCAACCGCTGACATCCCTCCTCGCTCGCGAGGTTCTCAGGGACCGCGACGCATTCGCCGACCCTGGACAACTCTTCCGCCACCGAGGCGCACACCTCGGCCTTGCGGCTGCTGATCAGGACCGAAGCACCGTTCTTCACGAACGCCCGGGCGATCATGAGACCAATGCCTGAGGTCCCTCCACTGACGACCACGCGCTTGCCCTGCACCGAAAACAGCTCGCTGGCACTCATCCCGACCCCTCACAAACCTCGTCGATACCACCGCCGGCCCCGATAACGACCACCTTCGGGCCCTTCCCAAGTCCAATAACCGGACCTATGGTAGGTGGCACGCGAACGCCGGTCAACAACGCCCCCAACCGTCCCACGCTCGACGTGTTCCTGGACGAGGATATAGAGTACGCGAGTAGGCTACTGGGGGCTGGCGTGCCGACGGAGCTCCACGTCTACCCTGGCGTGTTCCGCGGCTCCGACATCTTCGTGCCCAAAGTCGCCAGCTCCCGGAGGTTCATCGCCGACAGAGGCGCGGCGCGTTCGCGACCCGGTTTGCCCCGGCGTCGAGTTCGGCGTAGCTCCAGCGTCGCCCACCGAAGATGAGGGCGTCCTTCTCCGGGTTGCGGGCTGTCGAGTGCCTGATGGCGTCGCCGATGGTGTTGCGGCGGGCCCGGATTATCTTGCGGTCTATCTCCTGCATCTCGAACCTCCTTGTCGCTTCGCGACTAGCTCGGAGCCATACGTATCGCCCCATCGAGCCTTATGACCTCGCCATTGAGCATCTCGTTCTCGATGATGTGTTGGACGAGGGACGCGTACTCTTCGGGACGCCCCAGGCGCGGTGGGAAGGGGGTCTGTTTGCTCAAGGATTCCCGGGCTTTCTCGGGGAGGGTGGCCATCATCGGGGTTTCGAAGATGCCGGGGGCTATGGCCACGACCCGGATACCGCTATCGGCGAGTTCGCGCGCGACGGGCAGGGTCAAAGAGACGACGCCGCCTTTGGAGGCGGCATAGGCTGCCTGTCCGATCTGGCCATCGTAAGCCGCCACCGAGGCGGTGTTGACGATCACACCTCGCTCCCCTTCCGCCGCCGGCTCGTTCTCTTGCATGACCGCCGCCGCCAGGCGTATGACGTTGAAGGTACCGACGAGGTTGACCTGGACGGCTTTGGTGAAGGAGGCGAGGGAGTGCGGGCCATCCTTGCCAAGGACCTTCTCCGCGGCGACGACGCCGGCGCAGTTGATCGCACCGTGCAGCCCCCCGAGATCCAGGGCGGCGTCCACCGCAGCCTGCACGCTCTCCTCATCGGTTACATCGGTCTTCACAAAGCTGATGTCGTCTCCTACCTTCCCGCCTTCGAGATCTGCTGCGACGACGTTCGCGCCGCCAGCGGCGAGCCTTCTAGCAGTTGCGGCTCCCAGGCCCGAGCCTCCACCGGTGACGAGGAAGGTGCGTCCTCTTATCTCCATCAGATGCGCTCGAGGATCGTGGCGGTCGACATGCCGTGGCCAATGCACATGACCTGTAACCCGAACTGGCTCATCTCCGTCATCATTCGTCTTCTCCTCTCGTAGACGTTCGTCTTCTCTGCGATGCGGAGGCGGTCTCGTCCACTTCGTTCTGCTCTACGTCTCTCACCGCGGCGAGCGGGAGGTCGCGGTCCGCCGCCCACTCCTCCCACTGTTCGGCAGTCTTCGTTTCGAAGATCGACCCCAGGTCCTGGCGGTCGCCTTCTACCCCGAGTTCCTGCAACAACCGCTCCCAGAAATGCGGCTCGAGGGCACCCAGCGCCACGTGACCCTCCCGCCCGCGGTACAGTCCGTAGCCGGGAAAGCCGTTACCGAGGATGCCGCCTGGCGCCGTTAGCCCCTGGCGCAACGGCTCGGCGAAAAACCGCACCGCCTCCGAGAGGGCCACCTGCTCGTATCCTGCGCCTTGCCCCCGCTCCCTGGCGAACAGCAGCGCGAGGGCCGCACTCACGGCACGCTCGGCCCCCGCCAGGTCGGCCACCAGGACTGGCGGCATCCCTTGCGGCGACAGCGTACCGAAGCGCGCCTGGTAGGTAAGATCGTGGCCCGGGGCATCCTCGTTCGGAGGAGGATGCCCGGCGATGGCGACCTGGCACAGGCGCGGGAAACTCACGTGAAGCTCAGGCCACGAGAGCCCGAGCCGCCCCAGCGCCGCGGGCCGGCTCGCAGTCAGCAGCAGATCCATGCCCTCCAGCGCGTCGTCCAGCGAAACGCGGTCTTTCTGGTCCTTCAGGTCGAGCCGCACGACTTCCTGCCCGGCGCTCAGGTCCCTGTAGTAGCTGGGGCACATCAGGGCCAGCGGATCCCCACCAGGCGGCTCGACCTTGATCACGGACGCCCCCATAGCGCACAGCCGGGACGCCGCCACGGGACCCGGCAGGTTAACGGCCAGCGTGAGGACCTGTACGCCCCGGAGCGGTGGATCCCCGCCTTCCCATTCCGCACCCGCTGTGCTCATAAGGACGTATTGTAGCCCGTTGTCTTGCACCTTATGGGCGCGCCGGCCTTCAACCACTCCCCACCAGGTATCGAAGCATCTAGATCCTCCTTCCCGGCACGGCTTCTCGTATCCTTTGCTTCCGCGCGGCCTCTTCCCGACGTACGTGGGAGGCGAGCACTTCCTCGCCATAGACGGCAACGTAGAGCGCTACGGCGGGGACGACTTCGCTCTACCCGAGGACGCCCTCGCCGACGTCGGCGAAATGTGGGAGCACCTCCAACAGATGGCGGCCGAGGTCCCGCTCGACGAGCCGTGGCGCGCCGAGAACGCCGAGTCCTGGGACGCGCAGACGGTGGACGCCTGGCTCGGCGCCAGCGCGAAGACAGAGGTAGGGCTCCGCTACTGGCGCACGATGGTTCCGGGGTTGTTCAGCGCTGAGGCAGCTGAGATGTCGCTCCTGCACTTCCTGTTCTACTGCCGGTCTGGGGGCACGCTCGACAGACTCGTCGCCACCCACGGCGGCGCCCAGGAGAGCCGCCTGGAGGGCGGTTCGCAGCTGCTCGCGTTGCGGCTCGCCGAGCGGCTCGGCGACGCCGTGCGGCTCAGCTCTCCTGTCAGCGCGATCCGCCAGGACAGCGGGGGCGTAGAGGTGACGCACGACGGCGGCGGCGTCGAGGCGGGCCGCGTGATCGTGGCCCTCCCCACGACGCTGGCCGGCAGGATCCGCTACTCTCCGGCGCTGCCGCCCCTAAGGGACCAGCTCACCCAGCAGGTGCCCATGGGCTACGTCACCAAGGTGCAGATCGCCTACCCCGAGCCCTTCTGGCGCGCTGAGGGGCTCTCCGGATCGGTCTTGAGCCTCGACGACGAGGTGAGCATCATGTTCGACAACTCGCCGCCCGACCTCAGCTGCGGCGTAGTCCTGGGCTTCCTGGAGGGGAGGCACGGACGTAGGACCGGAGAGCTTCCGCCCAAGGAGCGCAGGGA
>JACCSM010000178.1 GCA_013698525.1 Rubrobacteraceae bacterium | reverse complement strand
TCGAACGCGTCAGATCGGAGGGCTGGGCCTCGACTCTCGGCGAGCTTGAGGAGGGATTCAACGGTGTCGCGGTCCCTGTCTTCGACGCGCTCGGGTGTTGCCGGGCCTCGTTGAGCGTGTCGGGGCCAGTGTATCGGGTGCCTCCGGCGCGCCTGTCCGAGATCGCGGTACTCTGTAAAACGGCCGCCGGGGAAATAAGCGCTCATCTAGGAAAGACGCATAACTTGCACTGAAGCGCGCAGCACTGGCGTAGCCCGTTTGCGGCTAGTCGCCGGGTGATCTGCAATCGTATTACCTCAGCGTCGCGGAGCTTCTATGCAACAGGTGGCCAACAGTATAAAATAGCGCAATAGGCTGTACGTTGATGGGGCAGCGGCGTCTTGGGAAAGGCGGAGATCGCAGCGTGAGTTTGGGCGAAGAAAGCGCCGCCGATCGCAAGCGCTGGTACGAGCTGCCTGAGGAGGTGGACGGAGGACCATGATCTCTAAACTCTTTTCACAGGAACCCGAAACCAGGGTGTTCTTCGCCACGGACATCCACGGCTCGGAGACCTGCTGGCGCAAGTTCTTGAACTCGGGCAAGCACTACGAGGCGAAGATCATGGTCCTCGGTGGTGACATGACGGGCAAGGCGCTCGTCCCCATAGTCGAGGAAGGGCAGGGACGCTGGCACGCGACGCTGCTCGAGAACCGGCGCGAGTTCGAGAGCGAGGATGAGGTAAAGGAGTTCGAGGACTCGGTAATGCGGCGTGGCTACTACCCTTTCCGCACCGACCCCGACGAGATGTCCGAGCTCTCCACTTCCGAGGAGCTCAGGGACGAACTCTTCCATAAGGAGATGCTGGGAACCGTCGAGCGCTGGATGCAAATGGCCGACGAGAAACTCGACGGGACGGGGATAGAGTGCTTTGTCAGCCCTGGCAACGACGACCAGTTCGAGGTCGATGAGATCATCTCCTCGGCCAAGCGCGTGCGGCTCGCCGAGGGCAAGGTCGTCGAGTTCGACGACTTCCAGATGGTCTCGACCGGGTGGTCGAACCGCACGCCCTGGGACACCTACCGCGAGGAGGACGAGGAGGAGCTCGCCGAGCGGCTGCGGAAGATGACCTCGCAGGTGACGGCCCCTCCCGAGAAGACGATCTACAACTTCCACTGCCCGCCTTTCAAATCAGGGCTCGACGAGGCCCCCGAGATAGACGAGGACATGCGCCCCAAGCACGGCGGGCGCTCGATCGTGCCTGTCGGCTCGAAGGCGGTGAGGGAGGCGATAGAGGAGGGACAGCCTGGCCTGGCGTTGCACGGTCATATCCACGAGGCGAAGGGCAACACGCGCATCGGGCGCACGCTTTGCATCAACCCCGGAAGTTCATACGAGCAGGGGCAGTTGCTCGGGGCCGTCATCGACCTAGACGGCGGCAAGAAAGTCAAGCGGTTCGTACTCACCAACGGATAGAAGGAGGAGATAAATGGCCAGCGATACAACGACGGGCTCTGGTGCGGGAGACCTGTTCCAGAGGAAGGCGACCGGCCTTCTCAGAGGATGGTCTGTGTTGGACGGGTTTATCTACGCGGCGTTCGCGATAAACCTTCTCACCCTCGGCCTCTACATCTTCTCCCTCGCGCCCTTTATCCCTGACGGGTCGCTGATCTACGCGATCATCCTCTCTGGACTCTACCTCGTCTTCCAGGCCGTGACTTACGCTTCCCTGATTGCCGTGATGCCCCGGGCCGGCGGCGATTACGTGTGGATGAGCCGCGTCCTTGGCGGCGGCATAGGCTTCGTGCTTGCGGTGACGGGCTGGTGGTTCATCCTGTGGCACTGGGTCCCAATCTACGCGAATATACTGAACATCGAGGTGCTCGTCCCACTCGCGACGATCGCAGGGTTCGGCGGGATCGCAGACTTCTTCGGGGAGCCCGGTGGGATGTTCACAGCCTCGACGGTCGTCGCGATCCTGGCTTCCATCCTGATCTCGCTCGGCATGAGGACCTACGCCCGCATCCAGAAGTTCTGCTTTTACGGCGGGGTCATCGGGCTCGTGATCATGCTAGCGCTCCTGCTCTTCAACTCGAACGCAGATTTCGTCGGCGCCTTCAACTCCCATGCCCAGGACCTCTACGGCGCGGGGAGCAACGCCTACCAGCAGACCCTCGATGCCGGAAGCGTCAAGGGCACCAATCTCGGGGCCCTCGCCCTCGGCCCGACGTTGCTCCTGATCCCGATGATCGTCTTCTTCAACCTGTGGTCGAACTGGGGGGCAACGCTCTACGGCGAAGTCCGCGGCGCCTCGGACTTTCGCAAGAACATCTACGCGATGGGCGGCGCCCTTGTAGTCACTTCTACCGTGGCCGTAATCATGCTGCTTCTCTTCGCCAAGACGTTCGGCTGGGATTTCTATTACGCGGCGAACAACGCTTACTGGGGCGGCAACGGGCCAATCTCGGTCTGGCCCTACCCCGGACTCTTCGCGGCGTTCCTCTTCGATAGTCCCATCCTGCAGTTCATTCTCGTGGCGCTGCTCGCGCTGTGGTTCTTCGGATGGGTCGGGTCCGTATTTCTCTCCTCTACGCGCGTCGTCTTCGCGACGGCCTTCGACCGGGTGTTGCCCGAGTGGGTCGCCAAGACCTCGCGCAACGGTGTCCCCTACTACGCGCTGGCGCTCATGCTCTTACCCTCGATTCCGATCAGCTACTTGTACGCTTACGGGGAGAACTTCGCGACCTATACTCTCGACGCGACGTTGGTCATAGCAACGACCTTCCTCGGCTCGGCCATCGCGGCCGCAGTCCTGCCGTGGCGCAAGCCCGAGATCTACAACGCCTCCCCGATAGCCCGCTACAACGTGCTCGGCCTCCCCCTGATAACCGTAGCGGCGTCCATGTTCTCGATCTTCCTTGTGTTCTGCATCTACAAGTGGCTTACCGACGACACCTACGGCATCAACAACGGCCAGTCGCTCATCTACATGGCGATCCTCTACGCCGTGGCACTGGGACTATATGTTGCTTTCCGCCTGCTCCGCCGCGCCCAGGGGATGGATCTGAAGATGGTCTACGACGAGATACCTGAAGACTAGCGACTCTCGATACCCGAAGGCTGAAGGTCCTAGCCCGAGATAAGGGCCTTCAGTCTGTCCCTTACCGCAGCGAGGGGCACGCGCTCCTGTTCCAGCGTGTCGCGGTCACGGATGGTGACTTGTTTGTCCTCGATGGTGTCGAAGTCGACCGTCACGCAGAAGGGGGTGCCTGCCTCGTCCTGGCGACGGTAGCGGCGGCCGATCGAACCTGAATCGTCGTAGAACAGGCGGTAGTCGCCTTTGAGGTCGTCGTAGAGCTCTCTTGCTATCGTCGAGACGGGCTCTTTCTTGGAGAGCGGGAAGACGGCGGCCTTGGTCGGGGCTATGAGCGGGTGTAGCTTGAGCACGGTCCGCACCTCGCCTTTCACCTCTTCCTCCGTATAGGCGTCTACGAGGAAGGCGAGCATGATCCTGTCAGGGCCTACCGCAGGTTCTATGACGTAAGGGATGTAGCGCTCGCCCGTGACCTGGTCGAAGTACTCTAGGTTCTCGCCCGAGTATGCAGCGTGCTGCTTCAAGTCGTAGTCCGTGCGGTTGGCTATCCCTTCGAGCTCGGACCAGCCGACGGAGGCGTAGTTGTACTCGAGGTCTACGGTACGCTTGGAGTAGTGGGAGAGCTTCTCCTTGGGGTGCTCGTAGCGGCGTAGGTTGTCCTCTTTGAGGCCCAGATCCGTGTACCAGTTCCAACGCTCCTCGATCCAGTACTCGTGCCAGGCCTCGTCCGTGCCTGGTTCGACGAAGAACTCCATCTCCATCTGCTCGAACTCGCGGGTACGGAAGATGAAGTTGCCTGGTGTGATCTCGTTCCGGAAAGACTTCCCCTGCTGCGCGATCCCGAAAGGCACCTTGACCCTGCTAGTCTGGAACACGTTCTTGAAGTTCACGAAGATCCCCTGCGCCGTCTCGGGTCGCAGATAAGCCAAATTCTCAGGAGTCTTGACGGGCCCCATGTAGGTCTCGAACATCAGGTTGAAGGGTCTGACTGGCGCGAAGTCGCGCCCGCCGTCTGCGGGGTCCTTTACCCGTTCGTCTTCCTCGATGATCCTGGTCAGTTGCTCGGGGCTCAAGCCCTCGGCGTCGATACCCGTGGCTTCTTCGATGAGGTGGTCGGCCCTGTAGCGGCGCTTGCTCGTGCGGCTCTCGACGAGCATGTCGTTGAAGGTGGCCGTGTGCCCCGAGGCCTCCCACACCTTCGGGTGCATGATTATGGCAGAGTCGAGCCCGACCATATCCTCGCGCATGTGGACCATGCGGCGCCACCACTCCTCTTTGATGTTCCGCTTCATCTCGACGCCGAGAGGCCCGTAATCGTAAGAGGAACGGATTCCGCCATAGATCTCCGAGCTCTGGTACACGAAGCCCCTTCGCTTGCAGAAGGCCACTATCTTGTCCATCGTCACGGTCTCTGGCACGGATCCTCCGAACTCTTGGGGTCAGGCAAGTATAGCCCAGAGAGACC
>JACCSM010000174.1 GCA_013698525.1 Rubrobacteraceae bacterium | reverse complement strand
GCCGTCCTTCTCCATCCGCCGGAGCGTCCGGTACAAAGTCCCTGGGTTCATCGCCTCGAATCCGAACATCCTCGCTCGCTGCATGAGCTCGTAGCCGTAGGAGTTCCACTCCCTAAGCGACAACAGGACCACCGGCTCCAACCAGTTTCTGGGTCGACACCCAATCCCGAAGATGTTGCCCGGAGGCGTGTTGCCCGGAGGGGTGGCGCTCGCACGCTTCGGCTTCTCGTTGGACATGGTGCTCTCGCTTTCTTTGCGGAAGCACACCGGAGAAGTTCTCCGTCGCCGGGAAGCGAAGGCGGCCTGTTTACGCAAGGCGTCGTGGGGCGTTTGCGGGTAAGCGCCCGTGGCGTACCCATACATACCTTACCAGTTTTTTGTTCGCATTGTTTCTTTCTCGTCCGTCGTCCTGCCTCGCGTTAGGCGAAGCCCGAGAATCTGCCTTCCACGCACTCCGGTGAATAGGAGGCCGCTAGTCCTCCCGCTCCCCCAACTGTGCCATATCGGGGCGCAGCCACAAAGAGACATGCTCGGGCTGCATGGTTTCCCTGGCCACCCCCACAAGGTCGGCGCCCAGGGCGTCGAGGTCCGTCTCCTCTCGCAACCGGGCGGAAAAGGCGGCAAGGGTCTTCGTGGCATCGTACTTCCTGCGGTAGAAGCGCCGATCGACGAACTCCTGCACTCGCCGACGCAGCGGGCTGAACAGGGCCGCTATCGCCAAGGTGGATGCTACGATGGCCAGGGTGGACTCCTGGCCGGTGAGAGTGCGCAAGGCGGCCTGCAGACCCACCACCCCCCCAAAGTACACTAGCACTAACATCGCGGTGAGGGGTCCGTAGACGAGGGTGCGGTTTATGAAGAGGTCTATCTCGTAGAGGCGGTAGCGCAGGACCGCGATCCCGATGGCGGCAGGGAGGCCGAGGAGCACCCACCCGGTTAGCAGACCGCCTACGATCCGAGGCAAGGACTCGATCGTTGGGAAGGCTACGATAGGCGCGGCGGCGTACAGGAACCACTTGAGCTGCTGGCGTTCGGTCCCCCGCGATCGGCGGAACCTCACCACCACCGATATGACAGACCCGACGGTCCCGATGGCGAGGGCGCCGCCCCCCAGTACGGCAAAAGCCTGAAGGTCCTCGACGTAGCCGAGGCCCTCGATCCCTATGGGGTTGTCGATCCGATAATCGAAGGTCTGGCCTCTGAGGTTCTCGGTGAGGGCCCCGAGTATCGCTATGCCTGCGACCCCGATCCCAGGTAGCACGGCGACAGGTAGCCAGCGGCGCGAGGGCAGGCGCCCATCAGGGAAGAGCAGGGGCAGGTAGACGAAGGTAAGCGCGAGAAGCAGGTACCAGTACCAGGAGTTGGCCCAGGCGCCGGCGACGGCGAGCGCGTCGGGCCGGCCGCTGGTGCTCATCACGTAGGCGGCGTAGCTTTCGCAGGCGGGAAAGATCCCTACTATCAGGGCGTTCGCGCTCATGATCCAGCCGATGGGGTTGTCTGGCCGCTTCGCCACCAACAAGGCGCCCACGGCGGCGAACAGGCCGAACCCCGCGAACAGCACCACGTCCTCCGCCGGGTTCTCGCTCTGCAAGCCGAGGCGGCGCTCCAGCCAGGCGTTCGCGCAGATGCCAGCGACGTAGACGAGGAGCACGAGCAACGCCGCCACCCGCGCGACGAAGGGCAGCGTGCGACGACTCATCCCACCGATGCCACCACACTGTTCGCTTGGGCCTTCCGTCACGACACCACTCTACCGGAAGATCGTCTCCCGAGCGTTACGACGACGGTTACGAAGTGAAGAGGCAAGAGAACTTCCTAGAAGCCCCTCAAGTCGAAGTTCCGAGTAAGCTCCTTCCAGAGACCGTCTGATGAATCAAAAAGGAGCCCAGAAGTGGGACACCAAGAGCAGGTCAGCCCGGCCGCGGACGCGCAATATCACCGTTCTGTGCTGCCGAACGACCGAGGTACTTCAACCTATTTATCAGACCGTTTCTCCACGCACTCTGGTGAATAAACCGATAGCGTTACCTTTCTACTTGCTATGGTGGCCGCGCCACCGTAGCATCAAGAGCGCTAAGAAGACGCCCAGGACGGCTGCAACCACTACTCCGCCCTTGCTTGATTTCGAGCCCGTTGATGTACGCTCACTGTTCACCCCGAGGGAATCCTCCGGGCCGCTGTACTCTGCGTAGCGTGCCTTGTACCCGAGCAGCCTGCCAACCGACGCCAGCACGGCGAAGAGCGCCAAAAATGCTTCCTGGATGGCCACCGGTACCCGACTGGAGTAGAACATCCCCCTGGTTTCGTCGACCAACACCGCGAGCTGCAGGGGGTTCTTGGGTATGCCCTGCCTGGTGGTCTTGCCATCCCGCGCGAGGCCGAAGGTGGTCTCCAAGATGGCCTCGAAGACCAGCGGTGGGCGCAGATCGCTTACAAAACGCAAGTGCTCGTCGCTGCTTGGGTTTTGCCAGGCGTGGGGCACGCCCGCCGGGCCGAACACCCTCTCGCCTTGGCCGTAGTCTCGCTCTTGGCCCCCCACGCGACCTCTGAGCGTGCCCGAAAGGACCTCGTGGCGCTCCTCCTGGTGGGGGTGGACGTGCTCGGCTATGGTGAAACCGGGAGGAAGGACATACTCAAAGCGCAGAAACTCGCCGTTGGTCTCCTGGGTGGTATTGAGGAAGGATATCCGCTCCCCGGTCGCCGGGTTCTCGATGATGTCTCCTGCCTTAGCCACGGGGCGCTCCTTGGTATCCTGAAGCCTTCACCTGCTAGGAAGTGTGCCGCGTTTGAAAGCCCGGTGCATCCCCAGA
>JACCSM010000197.1 GCA_013698525.1 Rubrobacteraceae bacterium | reverse complement strand
GAGCATCTGGAGCAGGACGGAGTTGTAATCTTCCGGCTCGGGAAGCTCGCTCAGATCCAGCTCCGGCACGTCGTCCAGATACCGTGGACGCACCACGTCGCGCTCGTAGACGGGAGCGTCGGCGAGGAGCTCGGCGGGGACGGTACCGACCACCTCTCCATAATGGATGACGCGCAGGTCGCCGTGGTCGGCGACACGGCCGACGACGGCCCCGACGAGCTCGTAGCGTTCGGCAAGCAATAGAACCTCATCGATCTTCTCGGGCTCGACGACTGCGAGCATCCGCTCCTGGGACTCGGAGATCATGACCTCGGTAGGCTCCATCCCGCTCTCGCGCAGGGGCACGCTGTCGGTCTCGATCTCGATGCCGACCCCGCCCTTCGCGGCCATCTCGGAGGCCGAGGAGGTGATGCCGGCGGCGCCGAGGTCCTGCAAAGAGACAAGGAGGTCCTCATCCAGCAGCTTCAGACAACATTCGATCAGCATCTTCTCGCAGAACGGGTCGCCGACCTGCACGTTGGACCTCTTGGACTCGGACTCATCTGTGAGCTCGTCCGAGGCGAAGGTAGCCCCGTGTATCCCGTCGCGCCCAGTCTTCGAGCCCAACAATACTACGAGGTTGCCTTCACCAGTAGCGCTGGAGCGCACCAGGTCCTCTACCCGGATCAGTCCTATGCACATCGCGTTGACCAGCGGGTTGCCTGAGTAAGCCTGCCCGAACTCGACCTCCCCGCCGACTGTAGGCACCCCGACGGCGTTCCCGTACCCCCCGATACCATGCACGACCTCCCGAAAGAGGTAGCGGTTGCGCTCCTCCTCCAAGGGCCCGAACCGCAGCGAGTCGAGTAGCGCGACGGGCCGGGCGCCCATCGCCAGGATGTCGCGGATGATCCCACCGACCCCCGTCGCGGCCCCCTCGTATGGCTCCACAGCGGAAGGATGGTTGTGGCTCTCCATCTTGAACGCGAGGGCCCACCCGTCCCCCACCTCGACCACGCCAGCGTTCTCCCCTGGCCCCTGCACTACACGCGTCCCCTCATTCGGGAAGCGGCCGAGGAGCGGACGCGAGTTCTTGTACCCGCAGTGTTCGCTCCACATCACGGAGAACAGCGAGAGCTCCAGGAAATTCGGCGCCCTTCCCATCAGCTCCAGGATGCGGTCGTACTCGAAGTCCGAGAGCCCTAATGAGGTGTATGTCTCCTGGATGTTCAGACCCCTGCCCCTACCAGCACGGAACTCAGTATGCTCAAGCCCTCGTCGGAGCCGAGGGCAGGGTCGGAGACCCTCTCGGGATGCGGCATGATGCCGACGACGTTGCGGCCCTCGTTGCAGACGCCCGCAATATCGTTCGCGGACCCGTTCGGGTTCTCGAGGTAGCGCAGCACGACGCGGCCTTCTTCTTCCAGCCGCGAGAGCGTCTCGGGGTCGGCGAAGAAGTTCCCCTCGTTGTGGGCGACGGGCAGGGTCAACTCTTCGCCGGGATCACAGCCCGCGGTCCACGGCGTGTCTACGGTTTCGACGCGGACACGGACGCGGTCGCAGATAAACCGCATGTTGGTGTTGCGTAGCAAAGCACCCGGCAAGAGGTGCGCCTCGGTTAGAACCTGGAAGCCGTTACAGACACCGAGTACGGGGCCTCCGTCTTTCGCGAACTCCTCCAGCGGGCCCATTACCTTCGCGAAGCGGGCGATGGCGCCAGGCCTGAGGTAGTCACCGTAGGAGAAGCCGCCGGGAACGATCACGGCGTCGACACCCTTGAGATCAGCGTCGGCGTGCCACAGCTCGACCGCGTCAGCGCCCATCTGCCGTACGCCGTAAAGGGCGTCCCTGTCGCAGTTGGACCCTGGGAAGACCGTAACACCTATCCTCACCCAACAACCTCCCACTCGTACTCTTCTATCGTCGGGTTGGAGAGGAGCCTGCGGCACATGGCGTCGACCTCGTCGGATCTCTCGACCTCCATCTCGACGAGCCTTCCGACGTGGACGGTGTGAACTCCTTCGAAACCAAGAGCAGGGAGCGCATTCTTCACAGCCTCGCCCTGCGGGTCGAGGATGCCGGCCTTAGGACGGACGAGGACACGGATTCTCAATCTACCGCCCCCCTCTGGGTGATCTCCGTGACCCTTCGGAGCATCTCGGCGTAGGCCTCTTCGACGCCTCCCATGTCGTTCCTGAAACGGTCCTTGTCCAGCTTCTCGCCCGTCTTCTTGTCCCAGAAACGGCAGGTGTCAGGGGAGACCTCATCTGCAAGCATGAGGTCTCCCTCGGCATCCCGCCCCGCCTCTATCTTGAAGTCGACGAGAACTATGCCGCCTTCGTCGAAGAATGGCGCGAGGGTCTCGTTGACCTTCAAACCGAGCTCCTCGCAGAACTCCAGGTCCTCGTCGGAGACGCCAAGCTCCCTGAAGTGGTACCAGTTGAGCAGAGGGTCTCCGAGATCGTCGTCCTTGTAGCACAGCTCCACTATCGGGGCCTTGAGCTTCCTCCCCTCCTCGAAGCCGAGCAGGCGCGAGAGGGAGCCCGCGGCCACGTTGCGAACTACGATCTCGACCGGCAGCATGTCGAGCTTCCTGGTCATGATGGTCGTCTCGTCGACCTGCTCGACGAAGTGGGTGGGGACGCCGTGGGTCTCGAGGTAGGCGAAGATCGCCGCGCTCATGGTCGCGTTGGTCTTGCCCTTGTCCTTCCAGGAGCCGCGCTTCTGAGCATTGAACGCCGTCGCATCGTCCTTGTAGCGGTGCAGCAGCGTGTTCTCATCATCCGTCGTAAAGATCTTCTTTGCCTTGCCCTCATAGAGTAATTCCTCAGCCATCTTCCAACCTCTCTTTCAGCTCCTCCACCCGCCCGAAAACTACGCCGAGGTTCCTCAGCGCGTGTGCGGGGTCGAAGAGATCATCCAGTCCATCGCCCAACCGTTCGCGTACGTCGTCATCCGCTTCCAGCAGTTCCCTGAAGCCGCCCTCACCTTCCCAGGCCCGCATCGCGGCATCCTGCACGATCCTGTATGCGTGATCGCGGGCCATACCGTTTTCGACTAGGGCGAGCAGGACGCGGCCCGAGAAGACGATGCCTCCCCCGCTGTTCAGGTTCTCGAGCATGCGGTCCTCGTAGACCTGGAGACCACGCAGGATACGGGATGTGGTGCGAAGCATGTAGAAGGCCAGGATCGTCGAGTCGGGGAGCACGACACGCTCCGCCGAGGAGTGGGATATGTCACGCTCCTGCCAGAGTGCGTTGTTCTCTAAGCCAACGGCGGCGTTCCCGCGCAACAGACGGGCCATGCCGCACAGGCGCTCGGCCAGGATCGGGTTCCGCTTGTGGGGCATCGCGGAGGAGCCCTTCTGCCCACGTCCGAACGGCTCTGCCAGCTCTCGGACCTCAGTCCGCTGAGCGCCCCTGATCTCCAGCGCGATCTTCTCCATCGTGGAACCGAGGGTGGCGAGAGTGGAGAGAACCTCAGCGTGCCTGTCGCGCTGCACGACCTGGGTCGAGGCCGGCGAAGAGGACAGGCCGAGCTCCTGGCAGGTGATCACCTCGACCTTCGGATCGATGTTCGCGTAGG
>JACCSM010000160.1 GCA_013698525.1 Rubrobacteraceae bacterium | reverse complement strand
GGAACGAGCGTACCAGCGCAGATCGAGCCGATAATCGTCGTCTTGCTCTTCGGCGTCGGGACGGATTACGCCCTGTTCTTGCTCTCCAGGACCCGGCAGGCGCTGGAAGAGGGGACCGGGCGCCTCGAAGCAGCCCGGCTCGGGGTCGAGAAGGTCGGGGGGATCCTACTCTCCTCGGCGGCGGTCTTGATCGCCGCCTTCGCCTTGCTGGTTCTGGCGGAGCTGGGCCTCTACCGGGCCCTGGGACCGGGTCTCGCCCTCGCCCTGTGCATCGTTTTCGTCGTCACCCTGACGCTCGTCCCTGCCCTACTCGCCATCCTCGGCCAGGCGACCTTCGGCGAGAGAAGACAGGCCGGGCGACGAGACCGGCCGCGGCCCGCGTTCCTGCGACGACCGGGCCTGGTCGTTGGCGTCCTCGTCGTCGGCCTGGTCTTCGCCGCCGCGGGTAGCCTCGGTCTTAGGGTCGGCTTCGACCAGCTGGCGAACCTGCCCGGGGAGGCGACTTCCGTGCGCGGTTACGAGGAGCTGACCGGGGAGTTTCCAGGGGGCGTTTTGGCGCCGGTCAACGTGTTGGTGCGGGGCGAGGACCTGGACGAAAAGGACGAAGAACTGCTGCAGCTTCAGAACGGGCTGCAGGCGGAGCTACTGGACGCGGGCGGGTCGGCGTTGACCTTCGGGCCCCAGTACGCGGGGCGCGTCCCCGAGATAGACTTCGTAAGCCCGGACGGATCGGCGGCCCGCGTGCTGCTGGTCTCCTACGGCCCCCCTTTCTCGTCCGAGGCGCTGGACCAGGCCGAGCGCTTGCAGGACAGGCTGCCGGCGCTGCTGGAGCGGGCGGGTCTCGGGGACGCGACCGGGGTGGTCGGGGGGCAGACGGCCCTCTCCGCGGCGGCCCGGGATACCTCGGGGACGGACCTCGAAACCGTGGCGCCGTTGCTCTTCGCGGTCTCGTTCGTCGTACTCGCCCTGCTCCTGCGAACCCCCGTGGCCCCGATCTACCTGCTCGGTTCGACCGTCTTGAGCTTCGCCGCCACCCTGGGCGTCTGCACGGTCCTCTTTCAGAACGTCCTCGGGCAGGATGGGGTCGTCTACTACGTGCCCTTCACGTTGTTCCTACTCCTGGTCGCCCTTGGGAGCGACTACAACATCTTCATCATGGCCGCCGTGCGGGAGGAGGCCGGGAGGAGACCCCTGAAGGAGGCCGTGCCCGCAGCCCTGGCGCGGACCGGCCCCACCATCAACGCCGCCGGGCTCACGCTGGCAGCCTCCTTTCTCGCGCTGACCCTCATCCCCCTGCAAGACTTCTTCCAGGTCGGGACGGCGGTGGCCCTCGGCGTACTCTTGGACGCCTTCGTGATCCGGACGCTCCTCGTCCCCGCCCTCGTGCTCCTCGTCGGGCCCAAAGGGTTCTGGCCGGCGAAGGTGCCATCGAACGGAGAGAAGGCGGGATGAGGTTCTCCAGACGCGAGGTCCTGGCGGGGGCGGGCGCGACGGTCTTGGCCGCCGCCGTGCCCGCCTCCTGGCTGCTCTTACGCCACCCGGAGGATAGGTCCCCGACCGGCCGGCCGGAGCACGTGATCCTGGTTGACTGGGACGGCTTCGATCCCGACTACCTCGGCCTGGCGCCAACCCCGAACCTCGACGCTCTGGCGAGGCGGGGCAGCCTCTCGATAGCCGAGAGCACCTTCCCCACCAAGTCCAACCCCGCGCGGGCTTCCATGTCCACCGGCGCGTACCCGAAAACGCACGGCAACGCCGCCTACTACTTCGACGAGGAGGCGAACCGGGCCGTAGGCCAGACCCGGTTCCTGGACGCCGAGACCATCTGCCAGGCGCTGGCCGCCGAGGGCAAGACGACCGCGGCGGTGCAGTGGTACATGGTCCAGGACCACGGCGCCTCCTACGGAGATCCCGAGCACCTCTACGTCGAACCAGGCGGGCTGTTCGAGCAGCGGGTGGACGCGGCCATCGAGATCCTCAACCTCCGTCCCGTGAACTCCGGGGGCAAGATGGTAGCGGTGCCCAAGATCCCCGACTTCCTCGCCGTCTACGGCGCGGACCTCGACGCCTTCGGCCATGCGGAGGGCGCCGAGGGCCCCAACCTCGGGCCGCTGCTCGCCGAGCTGGACCGGCAGCTCGGCCGGCTCGTCCAGACGACGAAGGAGGTCGGCGTCTACGAGCAGACGGCTTTCCTCCTCACCTCCGATCACGGCATGACCACCTGGGATCGCTCCTTGACGGAGAGGCTTGCCGCAACGACGATCCTCGGCCGCCGCACGGAGATCGTGCCTCCAGGACGCCCGCCTTCGACCGAGGCCGAGATCGTCATCGTCACGGCCGGTCGGATAGCCGACCTCACACTGCGAGGGTGGGCGGCGACGGCCCAGGGGCGGGAGAAAGTCAGAGCGGTCCTCGAAGGGTTGCCCCAGATCTCCCAGGTCCTCGACGTAGCCAACTTCGAAGCCTTTCACGCCAGCGACAAGCTCGGCGACTTCGTCGTCGAGGCCAAGGTGCCATGGGGCTTCGGGCCCCCGGAGCCGGGAAAAGCGACATCGCGGGGCGGTCATGGGAGCACCCGGGAGATGCGGGTGCCGCTTCTGATCTCCGGAGCAGGCGTGCGGGTGGGCGCCGTCCCCCGGAACGCCGGGCTTGTCGACGTGGCGCCGACCATCGCCACTCTGCTGGGCGCGCGTCCGCCGGCCGACGCGAAAGGCAGGGCCCTCGTCGAGTCGCTAAGCGTGTGACGGGTTTACGCGCGGGTGATCGGCGATGGATGGCTTTCGCGAGGGCTCAAAGTACAAGAGAGTGCCCTTACGGCGCGAAGCACCGCGGAGATCCTTCAGGTTATCATTGTCCCGTGCGGATCAAGGGACTACTCATGGATTTGGACGGGACCCTTTACACCAACAACGGCCCGGTAGAGGGCGCGCGCGAGGCATTGGAGCGTCTCGACCTGGCCGGGGTCGCCTACCGTTTCATAACCAACGCCACGCACAAGCCTCGCCGAAGGATCGCCGCCCACCTGGAGGCCCTGGGGTTCCCCGCGAGAGAAAGTGCTATCTTCACCCCGGCCACAGCCGTGGCAGAGAAGCTCCGGCGCGAGGAAGTAAGTTGCTACCCCCTGCTCGACGCAACCCTTCTGGAAGACCTGGAGGGCATTCCGATAACCGATGACTCCCCGGGGTGCGTGCTCGTGGGGAACCTGGGGGAAGGTTTCACCTACGAACGCCTCGATGCCGCCTTCCGCCACCTGATGGCGGGCGCCGATCTCATCGCTCTCTCGAAGAACCGCTACTGGCAGACGGCCGGCGGCGAGCTCTCCCTGGACGCCGGTCCCTTCGTAGCCGCTCTGGAGTACGCGAGCGGCAAGAGCGCCACCTGCGTCGGCAAGCCCGAACGCGCCTTCTTCGAGCTTGCGCTGGAGAACCTGGGCTTACCCGCCGAGACGGTCACCATGGTCGGGGACGATCCCGAGCTAGACATACGTGGAGCACAGGTCGCAGGCCTGCGCGCCATCCTCGTCGAGACCGGCAGGTACCGGCCGGGGAACGAACCATCCACCCAACCGGACCTCGTGTTGGAGAGCGTGGCGCGGCTGCCGGAAGCACTAGGCGTCTAGGGCGAGTCGAGCCGGGCAGCGCCGAGCCTGGCTTTCGAAGGTCGGGGCTTCGGCGACGGTCTTCGCTAGAGAACGGCTCCAGGGAGCCCGGTTCGTCCCTGGGATTCGGATCGGGTTTAGCGCGGTTCGAGGATTTGCAGTTGCCCGTCCGCCTTGCCCGTGACGAACACACGCCCGCTGGCCGGGTCTACAGCTACGGTGTTCGCCTGGCTGACGGTGGGGTAGCGGGCAACCTCGCGGAGCGTTCGTCTTTGTAGGGCGAACTGGACCACGCGCTGCTCGGCGGTGAGCGTGACCCACAGGTGTTTGCGCCGGTGGTCTACGGCTATCCCGTACGGTGAGCCGGGGGCTGACACGCGGCCGATCTGCTCCGGTTGCGGGCCAGCCTCGTAGATCAGCACGGCGTCGCCGCGCGTGTCCGTCACGTAGAAGCGGTTCTCTGGACCCGCCTCCACGTGGGTCGGTCCCTCACCCGCGTCCAGGCTGCCAAGCGACTCCAGGGTGCCTGCATCGAAGACCTCCAGGGTGAGGCCACGGACGCCCACGACACCCGCCAGACCACTATCCGTTACCGCGACGCCGCCGGGTTTGAGGTCGGTCTCTATCTTCTCTATTTCGCGTCCATCTTCGATGATCGACGCGGTGCTCGCCATCTCGTTGACCACGAAGATCCGGCCGCTCGGGGCCGCGGCGGCGTTGTGGGGAAAGTCTCCGACCGGCGTCTCGCTCGTGATCTTTCCGTCTGGCAGGCTGACCTGCAAGAGGGAATCGGAGCCTTCGGCCGGCACAAGTACCGGGCCACCGGAACCCGCGAGATCCAGGTGCCGTGCCGCCTCCGGCAGCTCCACCCTCCGCACCGTGTCTCCGCTCTCGCCGTCGACCAGCGCGAGCTCGTTGGGGTTGCGGAGGGCCACCGCGACCAGCCCCGTCTCGGGATCGGCCGCTATCCCTTCCGGCGCGGAACCAACCTCGACCACTCTGCCGGCGGGTTTCTTCTCGAGCGGCGGCGCCTCGGCGGGTTCGGGAGCCGGGGGTGGTTTCTTCGGCGAGGCGTCCTGTTTTGGGGCGTCTTGTTTCGGGGCGACCTGTTCAGCCCCGCAGCCCACGGGCACGAACAGAATGGTTGCGAGCGTGAGCAAAGTGAACACGCATCGAAACGAAAGGTGCGTCACGGATCGCCTTTCCGAAGCGGCCGATACGGACGCGCGCCGAAGACCATTGTTCGGTCGGACCGGTACCGGTCGTGGTCCCTCAAACCATAAACGGTGTCAGGATCAAGAACATCACGACCCCGACCGCGATGCCGATCACCAACTGTACGGCTGCGCCGAGCACGCCACCCGCGTACCGTCCGGCGAGATCTTCCTCGGGGCTGGATGTGGCCGCGTGCACCGTCACCAGCACGATGAGCAGGATCTCGATGGCTTTGTCGACGTTGCCCACGACGTCGAGCACCCCCACGTAGAAGTAGGATGCGATGGAGGCGACGGCTATCGCGATCAGCAGCGTGCGTACGAAGGAGCGGAACCGCGCCAGCGGGGAGATGGGCAAGAGCAGGGCGGAGGCGAGGGTCACATAGGCGAGAACGTTGCCGACGAACAGGAGCTGGTAGATCGGCAGCATCTTTCCGTTTCCCAGAAAGCCCTCGATGAGGAACAGGTAGAGGTGGATGCTGGCCGTTCCAAGGGCCAGTAGGGCGATCCCAATCTGAGCAGCGCCGACGCTCGGACGGGTTTCAGTGCTGTTCATCGTTAGCCTCCTCTTGGTGCGTCACCGCGACTACGCCGCCAGCACGCATGTATCCTGCCGTACAGATGTTATCCCGCTGT
Organism: Rubrobacteraceae bacterium; assembly: GCA_013698525.1. GTDB lineage: Bacteria > Actinomycetota > Rubrobacteria > Rubrobacterales > Rubrobacteraceae > Rubrobacter_D. The sequence goes on along the minus strand of JACCSM010000160.1, from coordinate 2,539 downwards.
ACACCTCAAAGCCATTAACGACGGATTAAATCTCGCTCACTTCGTGCCGGGCGAACGAAAACCCCCGATCTCCCGGCGGTTCGCCGAGGGATCTACCCCGACCACGTTTCGGGAGAGCCCTCCAATGAGCGGGGAGGTTGCAGGTGCTCGATAAGCGGAGCGCATCATTTGTCACGTGGCACTCCTCCGATGCTCTCCTGTCGGGAGCATCACAAGCGCCAGCCGGCCGAAGACGGCCGGCGCGACCCCGAAGGCACCCGAGGCCTTGGCCGAGAGTTCACCTGGGCCCTAGCCGCTCGATCACGATGCCGAAGGAGATGCGGCTGACCCAGGTCCTCACTCAAGCAAGCAGCGTCCGCTCGTTGGCAAGGTGCTCGCGCACCACGGTCCGGGTGTCGGCCCCTCCCCTGGGATCATAGGGCCGTCACCTCTACCCCGTGCCAGGAGTTGTTCGCGTAGCCCTTGAAGTTCCACACCTCTTTCGCGGTGGCCGGCTGAGTTGCGGCCGACGAGTCGAGCGCCCGGGCGACGATGCTGTGCTCACCGGGGCCGAGCTCCAGGATGGCCTCCCAGAGGCTCCACGCCCAGGGATCGTCGGCGCCTTCCCGCAGGTCGGCCCGGGTCCAGATCCCTCCCTCGTCGGTAGACACGTCCACCCGCCGGACGCGGTGTCCCCCGCCCGCTATGGCGTAGCCCCGCACGGAGACCGGCCCAGCCGTTAGCTTCGCGCCGTCCCCAGGCTCGCAGATCGCAGCGTTCAGCTGCAGTTCACCGAGCATCATCCCTTCGGAGAGGTCCGCCGTCTCCTCGGTGGCGTTCGGCGGGAAGAGCTTGTACTCGTGTGCCTGGAAGTGGTTGTCGGACGGCTCCTCTTGGAGCGTGATGCCGGAGAGCCACTTGACGCTCCTGGCTCCGATGTAGCCCGGCGCCACTACCCGTAAGGGGAAACCGTGCTCTCGCGGCAAGGGCTCGCCGTTCATCTCGTAGGCCAGCAGCACCTCCGGACCCAGGGCTTTCTGTAGGGGTATCGAGCCCCCGTAGTTGAAGCTTCCGTCATCTCCCTCGACCTCGTCGAGGCCGGCGAATGCCGCGTGGCGGGCGCCCTCGCCGACCCCCGCTTCCAGCAGAACCTCCCGCAAGGGGACGCCTGCCCAGCGCGCGTTGCCGATGGCGCCAGCACCCCAGGGCGTCTCGCCAGGGATCGGGGCCACCCCCGTGAGCCCATCGCGCCGGTTGCCGGCGCACTCCATGACGGCCGTGACCTCCCTCCTCGGACGCTCGCGTAAGTCCTCCATCGAAAGCTCCAGCGAACCCTCGACTAGGCCGCCGACCGAGAGACGGTGGCCGTCCGGGTCCACGTTGGGTATCGAGCCGTGCTTGCGGGAGAAAAAAGCTCTCTAGGCGTGAGGAAGCTATGCCGCAGCCGCGCCAAGGGGGGCTCGGCGTTGAAGGGTTGCCGCTCATGGACGATCATGGCGGGGTGCTTGTCAGGCCGCTTCATTTCCTTCCTTCCGGGGCGCCCCTGTCGCGTCCTCGGCACGACCGAATCCGAGACACGACGCGAGGCTTCCGTGCATCTCCAACACAAGACCCGAATCGGGCTAGAGAGCCAATACTGCCCTATACGTTCTCGTTAAGCGTCTTGAGTATAGCCCGCATCAGCCGCTCCCCCTGACTCGTCTCGAAGATGGCTTGGGCGTGGGCGTCACCCGGGAGGATGAGAGCCTTGTTGCGGCCTCCGGGGGCTTCCTCCACCATACGGCGTACCTCCGGCGCGAGCCCTTCGCCCTCACCGGCCACGAATAGCTTAGGGTATTCGCCCAGTCCGGAGACGTCACCGGTGCCTGAAAGGAGGATCACCCCGTCGGCGAGCCCGGGGTTCCCCTCAGCAGCGCCGAGAACACCGCCCGTCCCCGCGCTCGCTCCAACGAGGGTAACGTCACGAACCCCACGTTCGTCCTTCAGGTACCGGGCGGCCTCCGCGACGCTTTGTGCGGAGGTGTCCTCGACCGCCAGGGCCACCGCGCCGTTCTTGGTGATCCTTTGCGCCTGATCCCTCCAACTCGCCGCATCATAGACCGCCCCGTGGGCCAGCACCGCCCCTCGCTCTCCCTCGCCCCACACGATAGCCTCCGCGCCCCCAACCTCCACGGCTTCACCCGAGCTAGCCGGGCTCGACCCGCCTGAGGATCCGCCCGGTCCGCCGCCCTGCTCGTCGGGAAACCCGCAACCGGCAGAGTAGATCCACGCGACTACTACCAGGAGCCAGGAGAGCCCGGTCGGCTTCTTCGCTCTCACAGCGCTACCTCCCACCCTCTCTACTCGGGACCGAAGACCGTGCGGCCGTCACGGGTGCCCGCTTCTGATCTCGCGTCGGCGCAGACTCGTCCTCGGGGCCGGGAAGAGAGGACTTCGCGCTCATTCGGGATCGGCTGAGCGCCCGGGGGCGCCTACCTCGTGGACGATGCTCTTCGCCCGGAGCACCTTCTCGGCCTCCGCGAAGTAGTCACGCACGTCCCCCTGGTCCCTGATCCACCCG